>CAKTSC010000263.1 GCA_934597465.1 uncultured Dysosmobacter sp. | reverse complement strand
CCGAGCTTCCTCGGCACCCCCACCCCCGCCCAACGGGCGGGACAACCCCGGCCCCGATCCCGGGGCCAACCGCCGCCGGACTTCCCACGGTCGAACCCCCGGTCTTTCCGGAAAGGAGCATCGCCATGCAGCTTTCCCTGCGCCCCGCCCGGGAGGCGGACATCCCCTTCCTGACGGCGGTCTACAACCAGGCCATCGCCGCCGGGAACTGCACCTGCGACACGGAGGCCGTGACGGAGGAGAATCGCCGGGCTTTCCTGGCCGCCCACCAGGATCCCCGCTACCCCCTGCTGCTGTGCCTAGCGGACGGGGAACCGGCGGGCTGCGGCTACCTCTCCGCCTACCGTCCCGGGCGGCAGGCGGTGGGCCATGTGGCGGAGGTCAGCTACTACCTGGACTTCCGCTTCCACGGCCGGGGCATCGGCAGCTGGCTCCTGCCCCGGCTGGAAGAGGAGGCCCGGCAGCGGGAGCTCTCCGTACTGCTGGCTATCCTGCTGGGGAGCAACGCCTCCAGCCTTGCCCTGCTGGGGAAATGCGGCTACCGGGAATGGGGCCGCCTGCCGGGCATCGTCCGCTTCGGGGAAAGCCGGGCGGATCATCTGATCCTGGGGAAGTTTCTGGACGGAGCGCCCGCCTTTCCCGGCGGTTTCCCGCCGCAGGATCCCCTTTGATCTCCTGGAAAAATTTCCAGGATCAGGGTGTATTTACTGCCCCTGCTTTTTCAGCCCCCCACCGGACGGAAGAGGATCCGTCCGGCGGGGGGCTTCGTTTTCCCCCCATTTTTCGCGGGATCTTCCCCGTTTTTCCCCAAAAGAGGGCGGAAATTTCCCCGTTTCGGCGGGAACTTTTCCCCGGTCTCCTCCATCCAAGGAAAGGGAAATCCCCGAAAAATTCCGGCCAAAAACGGCCAAAAAAGGAGAAAAGCCATGCAGAAATTCCGAATCTGCGCCGCAGCCGCGGCGCTGGCCCTGCTCTGCGCCGCCCCGGTCTCGGCGGCGGAGGAGGGCATCCGGACGGTGAACGCCGCCCGGCAGGGCAGCTTCCGCTTCGATTTTTCCCGGGACGGAGAGGGCTTTTCTCCCCTCATCGCCGACTACCCGGTGGGCTCCGAAACCTTCTATGAGCTGGAGGTCTCCCGGCAGGCCATCCCCATTGACGGGGCGGGCTGCGGGCCGCGGCTCACCGGCAACAATCACAGCGACGACCTCTTCCTGGGAGTCTCCCGCTGCCTGGAGGGGCTGCCCGCCGGGCTGCCCTGCGTCTTCACCATCCGCGTCCGGATCGCCACCAATGTGGACGGCGGGCTCATCGGCATCGGCGGCTCGCCGGGCTCCTCGGTCTTCGTCAAGTGCGGCATCACGGCGGCGGAGCCCCGGCGGGAAGTGGTGGACGGCAGCTACCGCCTGACCCTGGACAAGGGCAACCAGAACCAGGACGGGCCGGACATGGCCATCGTCGGGAACCTGGAGAAGGAGAACGGGCAGCGGCCCGGGCAGTACGAATGGAAAAGCTACCGCTGCCGTGCCATGGCCGTCCCGGGGCAGGATGGGAAGGTCTATCTGAGCTTCGGCATCGACTCCGGCTTCGAGGGACTCAGCTGCTACTACCTGGACAGCGCGGACATCGCCTGGGAGGAGGCTCAGCCCCTGAGCCGGGGCGCGGCCATCCAGACCCTGTGGGAGAGTCTGGGCCGTCCCACCGGGGAGGCGGAGCCCTTCCCCGACACGGCGAAGGACGCCCCCTATGCCGCCGCGCTGGCCTGGGCCCGGAGCCTTGGCATTGCCCGGGGCTACGCCGACGGCAGCTTCCGCCCAGAGGAGAGCCTCAGCTGGCAGCAGGCGCTGTCCCTCCTCTACCGGGCCACCGGGAGCCCGGAGGTCTTCTGGGCGCCGGAGCTCCCCGGCCTGGCGGCCTGGGCGCGGGACGCCGCCGCCTGGGCGCTGGATCAGGAGCTTCTGCGCACCCGGGAGCTGGGCGCCCCTGCCGGCCCCATTCCGGGGGCCGTGTTCCGGCAGATGCTCCCCACGGCATAAGCGGAAACCGCCGGGGGAGAGGCCAAATCAGCCTCTCCCCCGGCGGTTTTCCGGAGATGGGACGGCAGCGCAGGCACAGGGGCGGCCGGCGGAAGGGACGGAAAATTCCGGGGAGAACGGGACAGGGTTGGCCTCTTCAGAGAGGTGCAGAAGCGGTGAGAACGGTGCAAACCCGGGGGTACGCGGCGGCAATGCCTCCGTCACGGCTTTGCCGTGACAGCTCCCTTTGCGCAAAGGCGCCTTGGCCTGCGGGGGACGGGGGAACGGGCGGCCACGTAGGGCCATCCCTACGCAATATTGAGGATTTGCCGGAACCAACGGAGTCGGTTTTTGCGGCAGTCCGGCGGCGGGGCGGGACAGAGCCCGCCCCCTACACGAGCGCCGGAAGTTTCTGCGGCGGGCCGATGTGGGCATCGGCCCCTACGAAAGGGACAGGGGACGGGGCGGCGGGGACGCCGCCCCCTACGGAGGGGACGGGGGAGGCGGATTGCCGCGTCGGCCTGCGGCCTCCTCGCAATGACAGAGGTTTTCTGTCATTCCGAGGAGCGAAGCGACGTGGGAATCCGTTCTTTTCCCAGCAGGGCTCAGTTCCCCACACGGTAGCGGAGGTGCTGTGGTTTTAGGGACAGGCCGCAACCACCCAGGCAGCGCTGAGCGAAGCGGGGAGCGCGGAAAGAGCAGCTGGTCAATTCGGTCTTTGCCCGATAACTGAGCCGTGCAGCA
>CAKTSC010000262.1 GCA_934597465.1 uncultured Dysosmobacter sp. | reverse complement strand
TTATAAAGGTATTCTTGACTCATGGGCGAAGAAAAACTGCCATGCAGCGTTTATGCCCGCAATCTTCTGGTATGGCGGAACTTACAATTTGTTTGAACAAAAAGCGGTATCCTGCGGCGAAAATTTGATATGGATAATACCTGCCGGACAAGCGGGTTATGGTTGGATCCCTTCCATTCAGGAAAAGATAACAAAATTTTACGATACTGACGAAATTGAACTGAGCCGGCGAAGTCATTTTCCCGGGATCCCAGGCGAAAAATTTGAAGAGTGCATCCTTTTGCACTCAAGTGATTTACAGAATGATCCCAAACACACTGTTCTTGGGGCGAATGTTTTGCTGGTTCGCCTGACCCTTTCAAGCGGCAGCGATACACTGCTGCTGATCCTATTAGATCACCAAAATTCCTGCTGGGAAAAAATCGTGGAAAAATATCGGATACGATTAGACTGGCTGGTTGATTCTGGGCGCGGAATGGAAGATTACTTTACGCGAACCCAACTCTATCAGCTTATGAAACGTACACCGTACCCCGAAGTCCTCCCTTCGCTGTATTTCAAAGGCTTGGCCAACAAGGGGGAAATACCGGAAAACTTTCAATTTTCCTATGCGATGCTGAGTCAACCGAATTTGGATGGATACGATAAGTGGAGAACGTCCTCCGCAGTATACAGCACTGGGTGGAATGGTTGATTTGCTCGCTTTTGCGCAAAAGGTATGATTTATTCCACCTGATACGATGAACATCCAAGGTTTTATCTCAGACCATGTCAAAACGGCGGTGCTGCTGTGCAGGGAGGAGAGCTGTGATGAAGAATGACCTTTCACAGTTTCGTGACGCGCATGAGAGGGTCTATCCGCGGGCGCTGGGGGAGATCTGGAACGGGAGGAAGCTGAGCCACTGGATGTGGTACATCTTCCCCCAGCTGAAGGGGCTGGGGCGGAGCGCGAACTCGGAATACTACGGCATCCGGGACTTGGAGGAAGCGAGAGCGTATCTGGCGGATCCGATCCTGGGCGGGCATCTGATCACGCTCTGTGAGGCGCTGCTGACGCTGGAGACCAGCGACCCGGCGGAGGTGATGGGCCATCCGGACGACCGGAAGCTGCGGTCGTCCATGACGCTGTTCGCGGCGGCTTCGGACTCCCTGGGGATCTTCCGGCAGGTGCTGGAGAAGTACTACCAGGGGAAGCAGGATCCGCGGACGCTGGCGCTGCTGCGGGGAAGGTGAGCTCCCGGCAGGAGGAAGAGGAGGGAATGCAATGCGGAGGACATGCCGTTTCTTCGGAGAAGGCCGGGTGGGATTTGAGGATTCCCGCAGCGTCGGGGAGCTGCTCTGCCATGCCTTTGAGGTGTTCGGCCTGGAGGAGCGGCTGGCGATCAGTTCCCTTACGCTGCGGCTGCAATGAGGGGCCCGTGGGCCTGCCTGGAAAGAGAGACGCCGTTCCGGCTGGGGCCGGGGCGGCGTCTCGGGTATTTTTGGGTCAGGGGAGATCCAGGAGGAGGCCCGCGGCGAGGGCGATGGCGCCGCAGAGGAGCATCACCAGGATGGGGCTGCAGCGGAGCCTGCGCAGGGCGGCGAAGGCCGCCGCGAAGAGGAGGGCCCCCAGCCACTGGAAGCTCTCCCACGAGGGAGCGAGGCCCTGGAAGAGCACCTGCCGGAGGATGGCCAGTCCCGCCGAGGCGATGAGGGCCACCACCGCCGGGCGCAGGGCCCCCAGCGCCCCCTGGAGAAGCTGGCCCCGCTGGTGGCGGTAGTAGATCCGGGCCAGGAGGGAGACGAGGAGGAGCGAGGGCAGGATGCAGCCGAAGGTGGCCGCCAGGGCCCCGGGCACCCCGGCGATCCGCAGGCCCACGAAGGTGGCGGAATTCACCGCGATGGGCCCCGGCGTCATCTCGGCGATGGTGACGAGATCCGTAAACTCCGCCATGGTGAGCCAGCCGTGGCCCTCCACCACCTGAGCCTGGATGAGGGGCATGGCGGCATAGCCGCCGCCCACGCTGAATAGCCCCACCTGCAGAAAGCTCAGGAAGAGGGCGGGAAGGGTGGTCATGCCGCGCCCCCCTTTCGCTGCCGCCAGAGGCCCTGGAGGATGCCGGCGGCGGCCGCCGCCAGCAGCAGGAGGACGACGTTGACCTTGCCGAAAAAGGCCGCCAGGAAGACCGCCGCCAGGATGGCAAGGCGCAGGGGGGAGCGCTCCCGGAGCACCTTCCCCCCCAGGGAGCAGACCACGTCCAGGATCACCGCCGCCACGCCGGCCTGCATCCCCCGGAGGGTCAGGGCCACATAGCGGTTGGCGGCGAAGGCAGTGTAGAAATGGGAGATGAGCCCCAGGATCAGCATGGGCGGCAGGATGGTGGCGATGACCGCCGTGACCATCCCCCCAAAGCCCCCCACCCGCCAGCCTACAAGGATGGCGGCGTTCACCGCGATGGCCCCGGGGGAGGACTGGGCCAGGGCGGTGAGATCCAGCATCTCGTCCTCCGCCAGCCAGTGGAGCTCCTCCACAAAGCGGCGGCGCATCAGCGTGACGATGACAAAGCCCCCGCCGAAGGTGAAGGCGCTGATGTAGAGCATGCTGGTAAAGAGCGTCCGGAGCGTTTTCGCCCGGCTCTGCCCGGTCTCCATGGGGGATCCCTTCCTTCTCAGAATTCGCGGTTTCAGAATTTGTCCATCTGCTGCACGTCCATCACGATGGCGGTGACGCCGCCCACGTCCTGGGCGGTGGCCACCGGCGGTACCATGGCGGCGGTGGAG
>CAKTSC010000261.1 GCA_934597465.1 uncultured Dysosmobacter sp. | reverse complement strand
CCCGGCCCACAGAGAGGGGCGCGCCCGCTGAGAGCGCCCCGCCGGAGGACGCCCAAGGACAGCGGCGGAGCGGGGGCGGAAACGCCCACGGCCCCCTCCCCGTAACAGGAGGATCCGAGGAGGCCTCTGGCCTTGAATTTGGGTGGCACCACGAAGCCTGACCGGCTCTCGTCCCAATCCGCTTCTCCCGGAGGGAGGAGTGTTTTGGGATGGGAGCCATCGTTTTCCCCATCTTCCAACATGAAAAGGAGGAACCCCATCATGCAGCATGAGATCACCTCCCCCCTGCCGCTGCTGGAGCGCAGCGGCGATCTCACGGAGCCCGGCTGGGCCCGGGCCCTTCTCTGGGACTACCGGCGCGGCGACGTGAAGGCAAGTCCCCTGCGCCGGAAGGAGTGGGACTACTACTGCGTCTCCAACGGCCGGGTGGCCGTGGCCCTGACGGTGGCGGACAACGGCTACATGGGTCTCGGCTCCGCGTCCCTCCTGTCCCTCACGGGGGAGCGGCCCTGGGAGATCACGAAAAGCCCCATGACTGTTCTGCCCCTGGGGAAGACCGGGCTGCCGGAGACCTCCGCCCAGGGGGTGACGAGCCTCGCGGGGCGGGGCTTCCGGCTGCTCTTCCGCACGGAGGGCGGCGAGCGGCTGCTGGCCTTCCACATGGAGAACTTCCGGGGCGGGGAGACCCTGTGGGGGGAGATCCGCCTGACGGAGGAGCCCCGGGACAGCATCGTCATCGCCACGCCCTTCGGAAAGCCCCGGCACTTCTACTACAACCAGAAGATCAACTGCCTCCGGGCGGAGGGCAGCGTCTCCCTGGGGGACGAGACCTGGCACTTTGAGCCCACGGACGCCTTCGCCGTGCTGGACTGGGGGCGGGGCGTCTGGACGTACCACAACACCTGGTACTGGGCCAGCGCCTCCGGGGCGCTGGAGGACGTGCCCTTCGGCTTCAACCTTGGCTACGGCTTCGGGGATACCTCCGCCGCCACGGAGAACGCCCTCTTCTACGGCGGGCGGCTCCACAAACTGGAGGATATCGGCTTCGGCATCCCCCAGAAGGACGGGAAGCCCGACTTCCTCTCCCCCTGGCACTTTACCAGCAGCGACGGACGCTTCACGGCGGAGTTCCGGCCCATCCTGGACCGGGCGGCCTGCACGGACTTCAAAGTCCTCAAGTCCGACCAGCACCAGGTCTTCGGCCGCTTCACCGGGGAATGCGTTCTGGACGACGGCACCGTGCTCCCTTTCCGGGACTTCCCGGGCTTTGCGGAGCAGGTGGAGAACAAGTGGTGAACCGGATGAACGATAGGAAAGGTATGATCTACTGGCTCTCCGCGCCCTCGGGCAGCGGAAAGACCCCCTGGCTCCGGCGCTTTGCCGGGGAGGACGGGCGGTATCTGACGGGCGAAGCCCTCCACGCCCTGCTGCTGGCCCAGACCCGGGAGGGGCCGGGCGACGTCCTGGTTTCGGCTCTCTCCCTCTTCCCCCGGGTGGGGCTGGACGACCTGGATCTGCTGCTGGCCGGGCGCTCCGCCACGGAGGAGACCCTGCGGGAGGCCCTGTTCGCCCTGACGGACGCCGGGGTGGACACGGCCCTGGCGGGGATCAAGCTGGACGGGCGGCTGCCCGCCCTCCGGGCGGCGCTGGCGGAACGGCTGGGGGAGCGCTTCCGGGTGATCCCGCCGGAGGAACTGACAGACATCTGAAACAACTGAAGATAGGAGACTAGAAACATGGCAAAGACAGCGCCCCGCACCCTCTCGGGCTTCATGGAGCTGCTTCCGGGGCAGCAGCAGCAGTTTGAGCGCATCCTGGAGATCCTGCGCAAGACCTATTCCCTCTACGGCTTCACCCCCCTGGACACGCCGGTCATCGAGTCCAGCGAGGTGCTGCTGGCCAAAGCCGGCGGCGAAACGGAGAAGCAGATCTACCGCTTCACCAAGGGCGACAGCGACCTCTCCCTCCGCTTTGACCTGACCGTGCCCCTGGCGAAATACGTGGCCCTGCACTACAACGACCTCTCCTTCCCCTTCCGCCGCTACCAGATCGGCAAGGTCTACCGGGGCGAACGGGCCCAGCGGGGGCGGTTCCGGGAGTTCTATCAGGCGGACATCGACATCATCGGGGACGGGAAGCTCTCCATCCTGAACGAGGCGGAGATCCCCTCCATCATCTACCGCACCTTCTCCGCCCTGGGCTTAAAGCGCTTCCAGATCCGGGTGAACAACCGGAAGATCTTGAACGGCTTCTACGCCATGCTGGGGCTGACCGAGAAGTCCGGCGACATCATGCGCACCGTGGACAAGCTGGACAAGATCGGGCCGGAGAAAGTCCGGGGCCTGCTGGTGGGCGAGGGCATCGGCATCCCGGAGGAGAGCGCCGATGAGATCTTGAAGTTCATCGCCATCCGGGGCAGCAACGCGGAGGTGCTGGCGGCCCTGGAGGGCTATCATGGGCGGAACGAGGTCTTCGACCAGGGCCTTGCCGAGCTGAAGACCGTCACCGGGTCTCTGGCCGCCTTCGGCGTGCCGGAGGAGAACTTCGCGGTGGATCTCACCATCGCCCGGGGCCTGGATTACTACACCGGCACGGTCTACGAGACCACCCTTCTCGACCACCCGGAGATCGGCTCCGTCTGCTCCGGCGGCCGCTACGACAACCTGGCGGAATACTACACCGACAAGCAGCTGCCCGGCGTGGGCATCTCCATCGGCCTGACCCGGCTCTTCTACGTCCTGGGGGAGCAGGGCATGCTGAA
>CAKTSC010000260.1 GCA_934597465.1 uncultured Dysosmobacter sp. | reverse complement strand
TCCTGAGCCTGCTGCTGCCCAAGGAGAGCTTCTCCGAGCTGGAGAACCGCTACCTCCAGAAGGCCCCCACCCTGAGCCTTTCCACCGTTGAGAGCGGAAAATTCATGGAGGAGGCGGAGGACTACGTCTCCGACCACATCGCGGGCCGGGACTTCTGGGTGGCCCTGAAGGCCTGGAGCGAGCGCCTTTCCGGGAAACGCGAGAACGAGGGCGTCTACTTTGGAAAGGAGGATACCCTCCTCAACAAGGTGGCAGACCCTGACGAGAAGCAGCTGAGCCAGGCGATGGACTACCTGAACCGCCTTGCGGAGCAGTCTGATGTGCCGACTTACTTCGGTGTCATCCCCACAGCCTCCGCCATCTGGCGGGATCGCCTGCCCCAGGGCGCGCCCACGGCGGATGAGGAAGGCATCATCCGGGAGCTGAACGGCGAGAGCCGGGCGGCGGCGGTGGATATCTACGGCGCCCTGGCGGCCCACGCGGGGGAGGATGTCTACTACCGCACTGACCACCACTGGACGAGCCTGGGGGCCTTCTACGGGGCCAACGCCATCCTGGAGGCCATGGGGCGGGAGCCGCTGGATCTTTCCGACTACGTGCCCACCACGGTGTCCGAGAGCTTCTACGGCACCATCTTCTCCACCTCCGGCGTCCGCTGGGTGTCGCCGGATACCATCGAGACTTATATCCCGGCGGACGGCGTCACCGTCACCTCCTACCCCAACGGCAAGCCGGAGCCAGGGAAGCTCTACGATGAGTCCTATCTCGCGAAGAAGAACAAGTACGCCTATTTCCTCGGCGGGAACCAGCCTCTCTGCGTGGTGCAGTCCGAGAAGCCCGGGGCGGAGGGGAAGCTGCTCCTGGTGCGGGATTCCTATGCCGACAGCCTGACTCCCTTCCTGACGGAGCGCTTCGCGGAGATCCACCTCATCGACCTGCGCTACTACCGGGCCAGCCTCCAGGACTATATCCGGGAGAACGGCATCGACCAGGTGCTGGTGCTCTACGGGTACAGCAATTTCACCACGGATCGGAACCTCTTCCTCCTGGCAAAGTAAAGGAACGCCGGACGGGCATAGCCCGTCCGGCGTTTACACTGTAGCTGGATATGGGGGAGGGGAGGATTTTCCCACCGCAAAATATGGAAAAACCGCTTTGGCTTTCGCCAAAGCGGTTTTGGTGGAGACAAGGGGGATCGAACCCCTGACCTCATGACTGCCAGTCATGCGCTCTCCCAGCTGAGCTATGCCCCCGAACTCGGAACAATGATTAGTATACTCGGGAGACCCCAAAATGTCAACACATTTTTTTTGATTTTTCGATAATTTTTTTCGGGGCCCCGAAGGGCCCCGTTTTTCCCCTGTTTTACGGGATGGGAAGGATCCGCGCCAGGGCCTGGAGCCAGGTCTCCCCACTGGGACGTACTACGTCCAGGGAGGTGAGGGCCACGGTGTTCACGGGCCGGGCCGCCGCCCCCGGCGGGCCGAAGCTCCCGGCGGCGCTGAGGCAGACGGGCCTCCCGTTCCGCTCCCCGCCGAAGAGCATCACGTGCCCCGGGAACCAGAGGAGCGTCCCGGGCCGTTGGCGGCGGAGGAGGGCCTGCTTCTCCGCCGGGCTCCGGCGGGAGACATCGATGCCCCCCGGCAGCCGGGAGAGACCCTGACTGTTCCGGGGCAGGCGGAAGCCGAAGCAGCGGAAGAGCTCCTGGATCAGGGCGGAGCAGTCCCGCCCGCCCAGCATCCCGCCCCAGCCGTAGACCTCTCCCCGGAGGCCCTGCGCCAGGGCCCAGGCGCTCTCCGGCCGGTAGGGGAGATACCCTTCGTGAACGGGCCGGGAGACCGGCACGGCCACCGGCAGGAAGCCGAGAGAGCCGTCCGGATCCCGGATGGGCCAGTCCGCGAGATAGCAGTCATAGGGTACCCGCCTCCGGAGGGGACGGGCCTCCTCCGGGCCGGAGAGCAGCCGCAGCTGCATCCCCAGGGACAGCTCCCGCCGCCCAGGGGCGTAGGGATCCCGGGGCAGGGGAAAGCCGCTGCCCGTCACCACCAGGAAGCGCTCCATCTGCCGGGCGGCGCGCCAATCCTCCCGGTTCTGGCAGAGGCCCAGGGACGCGGCGGGCACCCAGCCCCGGGCGAAGGCGGCCGCGGCGTACCACCACGCCCCGTCCCGGCTGAGGTGCAGCAGGGCCAGCGGCTCCCCGGGGAGGAGGGCCGTCTCCTGGAGGAGATCGTCGTAGCGGTCGCCGGGGCGGCGGCAGACGGGCAGCGCCGTGGGCAGCTGCCGGAGGGCGCAGCGCTCCGTCACCATCCCCCAGCGGGGCTGGATGGTCTCCGGCAGGGGGGAGAGGGCCCGGTTTTCCAGCGGGGGAAACCAGTCCACGGAGCTGAGGGGGCGGGTATCCTCCCAGCAGGGCTCCTCCGGCGGGGAGAGATCCTCCAGCCAGCGGCGCAGCGTCTCCCGGGGGACGCCCTGGCCCAGGGCCTCCGGATCCCGGAGCCCGGCGTCCTCACCCAGGGTCTGGAGCAGCGTTTCGTTGTAGCGTTGGATGGCCTCCGGGGATATGGCAGGCCCTTCCCGGTGCGGCATGGCGATCCCTCCCTGCGAAGAGTGTCCCTTCACTCTATGCGGGAGCGGCTCCCGGCATGCGGAAGGGCCCCGGGAAAGCCGGGGCCCTTGAAGAAAAGGGAAGGCGGCCCGGCAATGCCGGGCCGCCTGAGGGGCGGGGATCACGCGTAGAGGTAGCCGTAGCTCTCCCGGATCGTGAGGATCAGGGTCTCCAGCTCCATGGGGAGGTCGTTGTCCTGGGCGAGATCGTAGTCCCGCACCTGGC
>CAKTSC010000259.1 GCA_934597465.1 uncultured Dysosmobacter sp. | reverse complement strand
AGGTCATCCAGGCTCTCGCCCTGGGCGTAGCGCTCCTTGAACTCGTCGGTCTTGGCCCGGAGCTGGGCGTCCGTCAGGGCGCGGTACTCCTCCTCCAGCGCCTCCACCTTGTCCACCAGGGGGTAGATGGTCTTCAGCTCACGATCACTGTAGGTGCCAAAGAGCTTTGTCATGAGACCCATATTCGATCATCCTTTCTGTATGCCCCGGCCGGGGCGGATCCCGCCGGGGACGGGGTGTCCCGGCGGTGATAAACACAATAAAACAAGGATAGCATACCACATCGGGCCCCGGATTGCAAAGGGAAAACAGGGGATGGGAGAAAAGTTTACAACTTGTGCCAACGGCCCCGGGCCCCGGGAAAATCTGCCGCCGCCCCTTGCCGGGAACGGGAAACTATGGTATGCTGAAGCTATCCCCCCGGCGGACGGGGGCGGCCCCATGCGCTACCCAAAACCATCCCGGCGGCCCCGCGGGGCCCCGGCCAACGATTTCAACGAAACGCAAGGAGGAATACCATGAAACTGAGCTTTTTCGGCGCCGACCAATGCGTCACCGGCAGCTGCCACTGTCTGGAAGTCAACGGAAAGAAGATCCTGGTGGACTGCGGACTGCAGCAGGGGAGAGACGAGGTCAGCAACGAGGAGTTCCCCTTCGCCGCGGGGAGCATCGACTTCCTGCTCATCACCCACGCCCATATCGACCACTCCGGCCGGGTGCCCATGCTGATCAAGCAGGGCTTCCAGGGCCGGATCCTCACGACGCGCCTGACGGCGGATCTCATGGACATCATGCTCCTGGACTCCGCCCACATCCAGGAGTCCGACGCCGAGTGGAAAAACCGCAAGGCCGCCCGCTCCGGCGCGCCCCATGTGGAGCCCCTCTACACCATTGAGGACGCGGCCCAGGTCCGGGAGTACATGACCACCTGCGAGTATGGCCAGAAGGTGACCCTCTGCGAGGGCGTCACCGTGGAGTTCATCGACGCCGGGCATCTTCTCGGCAGCGCCTCCATCCTGGTGGACGCCACCGAGGGCGGCGTCACCAAGCGGCTGGTCTTCTCCGGCGACATCGGCAACGTGGACCAGCCCATCATCCGGGATCCCAGCCCCGTCACCGGGGCGGACTACGTTGTCATGGAGTCCACCTACGGCGACCGCAACCACACGGAGGTCTGGAGCTACACCGACGACCTGGCCCGGATCATTGACGAGACCATCGGCCGGGGCGGCAACGTGGTGATCCCCTCCTTCGCCGTGGGCCGTACCCAGGAGCTCCTCTACTTCATCCGGGAGATCAAGGACAAGGGCCTGGTGAAGTCCAACCCGGACTTCGCCGTCTACATCGACTCGCCGCTTGCCAAGAAGGCCACCTCCATCTTCACCGGGGACCTCCGGGGCTACCTCGATGAGGAGGCCCTGGAGCTGGTGAAGGACGGCACCCACATGTTCAACTTCACCAACCTCCGGATGACGGAGACCGGCGAGGAGTCCAAGGCCCTGAACCTGGACCCCACCCCCAAGGTCATCATCTCCGCCTCCGGCATGTGCGACGCGGGCCGCATCCGCCACCACCTGAAGCACAACCTCTGGCGGCCGGACAGCACCATCGTCTTCGTGGGCTTCCAGGGGGAGGGCACCCTGGGCCGGGCCCTGCTGGACGGGGCCAAGAGCGTGAAGCTCTTCGGCGAGGAGATCGCCGTCCGGGCGGAGATCGTGAACTTCCAGGGCCTCTCCTCCCACGCCGACCGGGATCACCTGCTGGCCTGGATCCAGAACGTGAAGGCTCCCAAGCCCCAGCACGTCTTCGTGGTGCACGGTGACCGGGAGGTGGCACCTTACTTCGCCCAGAGCATTGAGAGCCTGGGCTTCACCGCCCACGCCCCCCAGTATACCGAGGTCTACGACCTGATCGCCGACACCCAGCTGGAGAAGGGGTATCTCCCCGAGCGGAAGACCAAGTCCGCCGTCACCGGCACCCGCACCAGCTCCGCCTACGAGCGGCTGGTGGCCGTGGGGCAGATGGTCATGGAGGCCATCAAGCGCTCCCGTGGCCGGGACAACAAGAGCCTGGCCCGCTTCGCAGACCAGCTGCGGGCGCTTCTCGAAAAGTGGGAGGCCTAAAGGAAATTCGCCCAAATGTACCGAGGAACATTTGGGCGAGGGATCCCTCGCGGAGACCGGCGTTGCCGGTCTCCGCAAATGGATGGGCAGGCCGGCTGCGCGCAGGCCATGGCCGCCCATGGCGGTCATGGCCCACACTTGCGGCCTGAGAGGGATTTTCCCCGGCGTCCGTGCCGCCGGGAAAAATGATTTGGCTTCTTTCCGCCGCCAACGGCGGCGGAAACCAGGACGGGGCTGCGGCCCCTTCCTGGAGCTTCCCCGGGACGAGGGACGGGGGACGGGGAGTCCCCGGTCGGCTGCTATCTTCTATTGGGAGTGCCTGCTGTCCGGCTCGCTGCGAAGCGGCATTGCCGGGGGCAGGGCCGCTGCGGCGGCGGGACGAGGGACGGGAGACGGGCGCGGGCGCTTCGCTGCGCGCCGGGGCTCCCGTCGGCTGCCTTCTTCTAGTGGAAGTGTCTGCTGTCCGCCTGGCCGCAGAGCGGCTTCGGCGGCGGGACAGGCGAGGAGATTTCATTTTTCAGGGGGCGGGGCCTCTCTGCTCCGGTCTGACCGGGGATCTGGGAAAGGGGAGCGAGCGGATGGAACGGCTGCGGGAAGGGAAGATCTACTCCGGCGTGGTGGAGGGCTATACCAGTGAGGGGCAGGGCGTCGTCCGGCTGGACGGGGCCGTGGTCTTCGTGCCCGGGACCATCCGGGGGGAGGAGATCGACCT
>CAKTSC010000258.1 GCA_934597465.1 uncultured Dysosmobacter sp. | reverse complement strand
ACCGTACCCCCGCCCCCGCCGACTACCAGTCGCGGCACAGGCCCCGCTCCCCTTCATTCTCCATTCTCAATTTTCAATTCCATCCCCCCGTCCCTCCCCCCGCAAACTCGTGTCTCCTCCCCGCGAACCGCCACGGCACTGTGCAAAACGCTGGAAGCCGCATAAAAAGCCGCCCGCTCTCCCATAAAAAATCACAGCGGTTTTTCGGTTTTGCAGGCCAAATAAAAGAAACTTGCAAAAATTTTCTCAAATTTCAAAAAAAGACTTGCAAAATGAATTTGCGCGGAGTATAGTATGCACATGATTTGGAAGGGAGCCCACACTCCCCCCACAACAAGGATGGAAAAGGAGAATTCGCTATGAAGAAGCTTTTGACTCTGGCACTGGCCGCCGTCATGACACTGACCCTGCTGGCCGGCTGCGGCAATAACAGCACCCCCGCCGGTTCCGGCTCCAACGCCCCCGCGGGCGGAGACCTGATTTTCACCACCGGCGGCGAGACCGGCACCTACTACGCCTTCGGCGGCGTCATCGCCCAGGATGTCTCCGCCAACACCGCCACCAACGTCACCGCCATCAGCTCCGACGGCTCCAAGGCCAACGTCCTGCTGCTGCAGAGCGGAGACGCCCAGCTTGGCTTCTGCCAGTCCGACGTCATGGCTTACGCTTATAACGGCACCAGCACCTTCGCCGACACCGGCGCTTACACCGGCTTCTCCACCGTGGCGAACCTCTACATGGAGCAGGTGCAGATCGTGACCTGCAATCCCGACATCAAGACCGTGGCTGACCTCGCGGGCAAGAAGGTCTCCGTGGGCGCCGCCGGTTCCGGCGTGTACTTCAACGCCGTTGACATCCTCAGCGCCTATGGCCTGGGCGAACTCAACGACAAGGGCGAGTTCACCCAGATCATCGCCAACTACCAGTCCTTCGGCGACAGCGCCGACAGCCTCACCGACGGCACCATCGACGCCGCCTTCATCGTGGCCGGCGCCCCCACCAACGCCATCTCCTCCCTGGCCACCACCAAGGATGTCTATCTCGTGAGCCTGGATGACGCCCACATCGACACCCTGCTGGCCTCCTCCCCCTACTACAGCAAGACCACCATCCCCGCTGACACCTATCCCGGCACTCCCGAGGCTACCACCGTGGCCGTGGGCGCCGTGGTCATCGCCCGGGACGACGTCTCTGAGGACGATGTCTACAACTTCGTCTCCGACATCTATGAGAACGCCGGCAACCTCTCCCACGGCAAGGCCGCGGAGCTGGATCTGACCTTCGCCGCCAGCGTCACCGCCGTTCCCTATCACGCCGGCGCCGCCAAGTACTTCGCCGAGAATGGCATCACCGTCCCCACCAAGTAAAAACCCAAACGGCATCTTAACGGGTCAGACCCGAAAAAGGGCTGCGGCGGGGCTTCCCGCCGCAGTCCCTCGCCGCTTTCAGGCGCGGATGAGTCGGCATCAGGGCATCAGGAGGTGCCGCCCCGGGAGGGGCGGTATGGTACCGAGTCATCCGGACGCCGGAGAGCGAATCCATTGAAACGGAGGAATCCCCATGAGTTTCCTGAGAAAGACCCATTCCTCTCCCGCCGCGGAGGATCCCCACGCCGGGATGGACGTGGACGCCGTCATGAAGAAGTATGACCGGGAGTCCAACGTCCGCATCTGGGAGGGCTGGCAGCAGATCGCCCTGCGCTGGCTGATGGCGGCCTTCTCCCTGTACTGCATCGGCATGACCCTCTTCAGCACCGCCGGGCAGGAAGTCCGCCTCTCCGCCTTCCTGGGCTGCATCGTGGTCATCGGCTACCTCAATTACCCCGCCAGCAAGCATCACGTGCGCACCAACTACATGCCCTGGTACGATATCCTTCTCATGGTGGTGGGCGCGGGCTGCTTCTTCTACTACACCGCCAACGCCATGAAGATCATCCAAATGTCCGTGAACATCGGCGTTCTGCAGATCGTCATCGCCGTGGTGGGCATCCTCTGCCTCATGGAGCTCTGCCGCCGCTGCGTGGGCCTGCCCATCCTCTTCGTCGTGGGCGCGCTCCTGATCTACACCTTCGTGAACCTCCTCTCCGCCCCGGGGAAGACCTTCCTCCAGGTGCTGCGCCGGGTGTCCTACACCCTGTTCTACACCACCTCCGGCGCCATCGGCACCCCCATCAGCACCTGCTATAAGTACATCGTCCTCTTCATCATCTTCGGCGCCTTCCTGGAGCGCACCGGCATCGCCAACTTCTTCATCTCTCTTGCCAACAAGCTGGCGGGCTGGTCTTCCGGCGGCCCGGCCAAGGTGGCCGTCATCTCCTCCGCCCTCTGCGGCATGGTGTCCGGCTCCTCCGTGGGCAACACCGTCACCACCGGCTCCGTCACCATCCCCATGATGAAGAAGACCGGCTACAAGCCGGAGTTCGCCGGGGCCGTGGAGGCCGCCGCCTCCACCGGCGGGCAGATCATGCCCCCCATCATGGGCGCCGCCGCCTTCCTGCTGGCGGAGTACATGAAAGTCCCCTACGCCACCGTGGCCGTGAAGGCCATCCTCCCCGCCGTGCTCTACTTCACCGGCATCTTCATCGCCGTCCATCTGGAGGCCAAGAAGCTGGGCCTCAAGGGCATCCCCATGAACGAGCTGCCCAAGTGGAAGGATCTCATCACCCAGATCTACCTGCTGGCCCCCCTGGTGCTGCTGGTGTGGCTGGTGTCCGCCGGTACCACCACCATGCAGCGGGCCGCGGTCTTCTCCATTCTGGCGGCCATCCTGGTGGGCTTCCTCAACCACAAGGAGCGCCTGACCCCCGAGAAGATCCTGGAGGCCCTGGAAGCCGGCG
>CAKTSC010000257.1 GCA_934597465.1 uncultured Dysosmobacter sp. | reverse complement strand
TTCGTAAAGCACAAAGACATCATCGCCTCTGCCTAAAAAGAAAGAAAAGGAAAGCCGCCCCCCGGGCGGCTTTCCCCATCCCCGCCCGTTCTCCCGGCTTTGCCGCCCCTCCCGATACCCCCGTAGGGGCGGCCCTATGTGGCCGCCCGCACCCCGTCTTTCGTCCCCTGCCCCCGTCATTCTCCATTCTCAATTTTCAATTCTTTGTCCCCCCAACCCGAAGCAAGGCCCGCCGGGATCCCTCCCGGCGGGCCTTGCTTCGCAGTATCCTCTTTACTGAATGGTCGCCAGCAGCTCGCCTGCCTGCACGGCCTGGCCCTGCTTCACGCAGACCTGGTCGATGGTGCCCGCCATCCGGGCCACCACGCTGGTCTCCATCTTCATGGCCTCGATGACCGCCAGCACCTGGTTGGGCTCCACCTTGTCGCCGGGCTTCACGTTCACCCGGGACACCATGCCGGGGATGGAGGCCCCCACCTGGCTCTTGTCCTTGGGATCCGCCATCACCGCCCGCTTGCCGGTGTCCTTGGCGGCAGGATCGGGCACGGCCACCTCCCGGCGCATGCCGTTGAGCTCGAACTGGACGTTCCGGGTGCCGTCCTCATTCTGGTCGCCAAGGCCCAGATAGCGGATCACCAGGGTCTTGCCGTCCTCGATGTTGATCTTGTTGGTCTCGCCCAGGGCCATGCCGTTGAAGAAGACGTGGCTGCCCATGCGCATGATGTAGCCGTACTCCTTCCGGTGCCGCAGGAACTCCTCAAAGACCTTGGGATACATAGCGTAGGACAGCACGGCGCTGCGGTCGATGACCGCCTTCTCCGGATAGAACTGCCGCATCTCGGCCTCCAGCGCGTCCCAGTCCACGGGGGGCAGCAGGTCGCCGGGGCGGCAGGTGATGGGTTCCTGCCCCTTCAGCACCACCCGCTGCAGATCCTGGGGGAAGCCCCAGGCGGGCTGGCCCATCATGCCCTTGAAGTAGCTCACCACGGAGTCCGGGAAGGCCAGGGCCTCGCCCCGCTCCACGATGTTCTCCGGCGTCAGGTCGTTCTGCACCATGAAGATGGCGAGATCGCCCACCATCTTGGAGGACGGCGTCACCTTCACGAGATCCCCCAGCATGTCGTTGACGGTCTTATACATCTCCTTCACTTCGCCGAAGCGGTGGCCCAGGCCCAGGGATTCCACCTGGGGCTGGAGGTTGGTGTACTGCCCGCCGGGGATCTCATAGCGGTAGATATCGGTGACGGGCACCTTCAGCCCGTTGTCAAAGCTCTTGTAGCGCAGCCGCACGTCCGCCCAGTAGTCCGAGAGCTCCTGCAGCCGCTGGGGATCGAAGCCGGGATCCCGCTCCTGGCCCAGCAGGGCCTCCTGCAGGGAGTTCATGGAGGGCTGGCTGGTGAGGGAAGAGAGGGGCCCCATGGCGGTATCCACGATATCCACCCCGGCCTCCGCCGCCATGAGGTAGGTCGCGATCTGGTTGCCGGTGGTGTTGTGGGTGTGCAGATGGATGGGCAGGCCCACCTCCTGCTTCAGGGCGGAGATCAGCTTCTTGGCGGCGTAGGGCTTCAAAAGGCCCGACATATCCTTGATGCAGAGGGTGTGGGCGCCCCGCTTCTCCAGCTCCTTGGCGAGTTCCACATAGTATTTCAGGGTGTACTTATCCCGCTTGGGATCCGACACGTCGCCGGTGTAGCACATGGTGGCCTCGCAGAGCTTGCCCTGCTTCAGCACCTCGTCCATGGCGACTTCCATGCTGGGCACCCAGTTCAGCGAGTCGAAGACCCGGAACACGTCGATGCCCCGCCGGGCGGCCTCCCCAATGAAGGCCCGCACCAGGTTGTCGGGATAGCTGGCGTAGCCCACCAGGTTCGAGCCCCGCAGCAGCATCTGGAAGGGGATGTTGGGGATCTTCTCCCGCAGCAGATCCAGCCGCTCCCAGGGGGATTCGTGGAGGAAGCGGTAGGCGGTGTCGAAGGTGGCGCCGCCCCACATCTCCAGGGAGAAGGCGTCCGCCAGGATGTCCGCCGTGCCCTCGGCGCCCTTCACCATGTCCCGGGTGCGCATCCGGGTGGAGAGCAGGCTCTGGTGGGCGTCCCGCATGGTGGTGTCGGTGATGAGGAGCTTCTTCTGCTCCAGCACCCACTGCTTCACGGCCTCGGGGCCCTGGGTGTCCAGCAGATGCTTGAGCCCCATCTCCGGCGTGATTTCCCGCCGGGCCTCCGGGAAGCGGGGCGTGTCGTACTGGGCCCGCTCCGCGTCGGGATTGTTCACCTGGATATTGGCGATGTAGCGCAGCACCCGGGTGGCCCGGTCGCGGGAGTCCGTGATGTCGAAGAGCTCCGGGCTGTCGTCGATGAACTTGGTGTGGCACTTCCCCTGGAGGAAGGTGGGGTGGTGCAGGATGTTGGAGAGGAAGGGGATGTTGGTCTTCACGCCCCGGACGTGTACCTCGCCGATGGCCCGGGCCGCCCGGCGGCAGACGCCGGGGAAGGTGTTGTCCCAGGCCGTCACCTTCACCAGGAGGGAGTCGTAGTAGGGGGAGATGACGGTGCCGGTGGCGGCGTTGCCGCCGTCCAGCCGCACGCCGAAGCCGCCGCCGGTGCGGTACATGGTGATGCGCCCGTTGTCCGGGGCGAAGTTGTTCTGGGGATCCTCGGTGGTGACCCGGCACTGGATGGCGTAGCCGTTGATACGGAGATCCTCCTGCTTTGTGAGGCCGATGTCCGGGCAGCTGAGGGGATAGCCCTCGGCAATGAGGATCTGGGCCCGGACGAGATCGATGCCCGTTACCATCTCCGTGACGGTGTGCTCCACCTGGATCCGGGGGTTCATCTCAATGAAGT
>CAKTSC010000256.1 GCA_934597465.1 uncultured Dysosmobacter sp. | reverse complement strand
GGTGTGCTTCCTGTCCATGCGGACGGTGAAGATGGCGCAGGCGTTGTGCTTCTCGCTGCCCTTGGAGCGGGTGATCTCCAGGTTCACCACCTTCAGTCCCTGCTCCCGGTAGAGCCGCAGCAGTTCGTCCAGGGTATACCGGTCACGGTACTCGATGTAGAGGTTGATCTCCGGCGCGTTGGCCAGGATCCGATACTCCAGCCGGGAGAAAACCAGCTCCGCCAGCAGCACCAGCGCCGTGGTGGCGATCCCGCCCTCGTAGAAGCCGGAGCCAATGGCGATCCCGATGATGGCCGCCACCCAGAGCCCCGCCGCCGTGGTGAGACCCTTCACCCGCTGGCGGCGGGTGACGATGATGGTGCCCGCGCCGATGAAGCCGATGCCGGACGCCACCGCCGCACTCATACGGGAGATATCCAGGTAATATTTCATGTAAAGGAAGAGGAACTCGCTGGTAAGGCTCACCATGGCCGCGCCCAGACAGATGAGGATGTGGGTTCGGAAGCCCGCCGGGCGGCGCTTATACTCCCGCTCGATGCCGATGGCGCCGCCGCAGAGCACCGCCAGCAGCATCCGCACCGCCACGGAAAGCAGTGTCACGTCCCGGATGGGATCAAAGATCGACAGCACGTCCGCACCTCCTTAAATCTCGTCGATGGTGGTAACAGTCTCCAGCTCGGAGATGGCCGCCATCACCTGGGCATGGTGGATCTTGTGATCCAGCCGGATGGTAAAGACCGCGCTGGGCCGCCGGTGGGACTCCTCCGTCCCCCGCTCGATGTCCACCTCATAGATCTGGGCCCCCTGGGCCTTGATGCGGCCGATGATGTTGCCCACATCGTCCAGGGAGCTGAACTCCACGTAGAGGTTCATGTTCCGGGCCCGCTCCACCATCAGGTTCTCCAGCCAGGGCAGCAGGCGGATGCAGAGGAAGATCAGCACAAAGGCCAGCACCACGCATTCATAGAAGCCCGCGCCGATGGCAAGGCCCATGCAGGCGGAGGCCCAGAGCCCCGCCGCGGTGGTCAGGCCCTTCACCTCCTGCCGCCCGGTGACGATCACCGTCCCCGCGCCCAGAAAGCCGATGCCGCCGATGACCTTGGCCCCGATGCGGGAGACATCCGTGCTGCGCCCCACCTCCTTCATGGTCTCATAGAACGTGGTATTCAGCATAATGAAGTTATACTGGCTGACGATGCCCGCCAGCGTCGCGCCCAGACACACCAGCATATAGGTGCGGAAGCCCGCCGGGCGGCGCTTGCGCTCCCGCTCCAGCCCGATCATACCGCCGAAGAACATGGCCAGCGCCAGCCGGAACAGCAGCGACGCCAGGTTGAGATCCCGCAGGGGATCCAGCGCTCCGATCACAGTCTCCGCCTCCCTTTCAGCAAAATGCCCCCGCCGCCGTTCCGCCGGCCCGGGCGCCCTCTCCCCGGCTCCGCCGGGCAGCGCCCCTCCGGACGTAAACGAATACGCGGCAGGAGTAGTATTGGTATTATACGGGGGAACCCCCCTTCTGTCAATCCCGTTTTTGTTTTATCTGCCCAAAGATTTTCCGCTAGTACCCATCACCTTTTGTGATGATAACCGTCCCTCCCGCCATCCCCCGAAAACCGCCCCCCGGCTCCGCCCCTGCCGCCCGCTCCTCCCTGCAGCTGCCGCAGCTCCCGTTCTTTGCGAAGCCTTAACGGCTCCCTCCCTTGACAGGGGCGGACGTCTCCCGTATACTCGTGCCATTCTACCGCCATTCTGAAAGGAGGGAACCTGCCCCCATGGACAGCGACAGTACCGTCCACCGATCCAACCGCATCTGTCATTCCGGGTAGAGCATGTCTGCGCCGCATCACGCCGCAGATATGCTCTTTTGCGCGCTTCGCGCCGTTTCCACACCACCCAACATGACAGAAAGGAACGATCTATGACCACCGCCGCTTATTTGACCCTCATGGCCCTGTGCCTTCTTTTCTCCGCCTACTTCTCCGCCACGGAGACAGCCTTTTCCTCCCTGAGCACCGCCAAAATGAGAACCCTGGCGGAGCAGGGAGACCGCCGGGCGGAGCTGGCCCTGCGCCTTCACGCCCAGTATGACCGTCTCATCTCCACCATCCTCATTGGCAATAACATCGTGAACATCGCCACCGCCTCCCTGGGCACGCTGCTCTTCGTCCACCGCTTCGGGGACGCCGGCGCCTCCCTCTCCACCGTGGCGGTGACGCTGGCGGTGCTGATCTTCGGCGAGATCTCCCCCAAGAGCGTGGCCCGGGACTGCGCCGAGGACTTCGCCCGCTTCTCCGCCCCCCTCCTGCGCTTCCTGATGTGGGCCTTCACCCCGCTGAACTTCCTCTTCTCCCAGTGGAAGCGCCTGCTCTCCCGCCTCTTCCGTCTCCAGCCGGAGAGCCGCATGTCCCAGGCGGAGCTTCTGATGCTGGTGGAGGAAGTCCAGCAGGAGGGCAGCATCGACCGCAGCGAGGGGGAACTGCTGAAAAACGCCATCCAGTTCACCGACCGCCGGGCCGGGGACATCCTCATCCACCGGGTGGATCTGGCCGCCATCCCCCTGGAGGCAAGCCGGGAGGAGATCGCGGCGCGCTTTGCCGAGACCCGCTACTCCCGCCTGCCCGTCTACCAGGGCAGCATCGACAATATCCTGGGCGTCCTCCACCAAAAGAACTTCTACATCGGCCAGGGCATCACGGAGAAACCCCTGTCGGAGATCCTCTCCCCCGTGGTCTACGCGTTGGAGAGCGAGCCCATCCGCCAGCTCCTGGCCAAGCTCCAGAAGGCCAAGACCCACGTGGCCGTGGTGGTGGATGAGCACGGCGGCACCTGCGGCATCGTCACCATGGAG
>CAKTSC010000255.1 GCA_934597465.1 uncultured Dysosmobacter sp. | reverse complement strand
CCACCTCGTCCCCCATCATCCAGCGCAGCAGGTCGATGCCGTGGATGCACTGGTTCATCAGGCAGCCGCCGTCCTGCGCCCATGTGCCCCGCCACGGAGCCTGCTCGTAATAGCTCCGGTCGCGGTTCCAGCGGACGTGGATGCTGCCGTGGGAGAGCCGTCCGAAGCGGCCTGCCTCCAGCGCGCGGCGCATCTCCTGCACGGCCACGTTGAAGCGGTTCTGGTGGCAGGCGGCCACCTTGACGTGCTTTTCCCCGCTACGGCGGATGATCTCGTCGGCGTCGGCCATGTTCATAGCCATGGGCTTTTCGATGATAACATTCACACCTGCGTCAATGCAGGCGAGCGTGATCTCGGCGTGAAGGCCGCTCTCCGTAGCGATGGAGATAAGCTGAAGCTCCGGATGCTCGGCAAGGAGCTTTTTATAGTCTGTGTACCGGGCGATGGAGACGTCGTTCTGGAGGTCGTACTTGGAAAGCAAAGTTTCCATCTTCTCCGGCAGGATGTCGCACACGGCCACCAGTTCCAGCTGGTTATTCAGCACGGCTTTGATATGGTTGACGGCAATGCGGCCGCAGCCAATGAGGGCGTATTTCATGAGTCGGTCTCCTTTTTCTTATTACAGGGCGGAGAGCACGGTGCGGATCACTGTGTCCTGATCCTCCTCCGTCAGATAGGGGGAGAAAGGAACGCCGAAGTTGCAGCTGGCATAGTGGGCAGCGTGGGGAATGTCCTCCGCCGGGTAGGGGGCAAAGGCGTCCAGCACGTGCAGCGGCGTGGGATAATAGATCAGGCTGGGAACGTTGGCCGCCGCCATGGCGTCCAGAATGCGCTGGCGGTGCAGCTCGTCCTCTGCCAGCACGCAGTACTGGGCGTAGGCGGAAACGCCGCCCTCCGTGACCCCGGGAATTTGCAGCTTTCCGGCAAAAGCGTCGTTATACCGGGCGGCAACCTCCTGCCGCTTGGCGATCTCCCGATCCAGCACCGCCAGCTTCGGCAGCATCACGCCAGCCTGAAGCGTGTCCAGACGGGAGTTGATGCCGATGCGGACATTGTCATATTTGCCCTTGGGGCCTTTGCCGTGGACCTTATAGGAGCGCACAAGCGCTGCGATCTCATCGTCGTCGGTGAATACCGCGCCGCCGTCGCCGTAGCAGCCCAGGGGCTTGGAGGGGAAGAACGAGGTCGTGGCAATGTCGCCCAGCGAGCCGCACTTTTTCCCCTTGTAAGAACCGCCGGTGGCCTGGGCCGCGTCTTCGATCAGCAGTAGGCCGTACTTCTTGCAGATGGCGCCGATCTCATCGTACTTGGCGGGGTTTCCCAGGAAGTCCACCACCACCACCGCGCGGGGACGCAGCCTGCCCTCCGCCAGGACCGCCTGAATGTGGGATTCCAGCGAGACGGGATCAAGGTCGTAGGTGTCCGGCTCAATATCGCAGAACACCGGAGAGGCCCCGTGCATGCACGCCGGCTCCACCGAAGCGATGAACGTCATATCCGGGCAGAATACCGCGTCGCCCGGCCCCACGCCGTAGGCCAGATAGGCCAGCTGGAGGGCGTCTGTTCCGTTGCCGCAGGTGATGCAGTGCTTCCGGCCCACATAGGCCGCCAGCTTTTCCTCAAACTCCGTCACCTCCGCGCCGCCGATGAAGCGGGCGCCGGAGAGGATGCGGCGGAGATTTTCGTCGATTTCAGGTTGTAATGCCCGGTATTGGGCCTTCAGGTCAATAAATTCCATGATACTGTACTTCTTTCTATCTATAAAATAGCCGGTCAGTCTTCAGTGACCAGATCATTTTCTTTTCGATAAGGGAGACCACATTCACCGCACACGGCGCGGCCATCCGAAGCAAACGTCAGCTTGCAGCCGCAGCGGCATACCCAGCCGTGGATCTTGGCGGGCGTACCGTATACCAGCGCGTAGTCCGGCACATCCCGGCTGACCACCGCCCCCGCGCCTACAAAGGCATAGCGCCCGACGGTGTGGCCGCAGATCAGAGTGGCGTTGGCGCCAATGCTGGCGCCCTTCCGCACGATGGTTTGTTTGAATTCATGCTTGCGGGAAATGAAGGCCCGGGGATTCATCACATTGGTGAACACACAGGAGGGGCCGAGAAACACGTCGTCCTCCACCACAGCGCCGTCATACAGCGCCACATTGTTTTTCACGGTGACGTGATCGCCCAGCGTCACACCGCCCTCTACGAAGCAGTTTTCGCCGATATTGCATTGCGCGCCGATCTTCGCGCCGCCCATCACATGGGCCCCTGCCCAGACGCGGGTACCGACTCCGATCTCGCTCCCCTCGTCCACAATGCTCAGAGGATGGGCATAAAAGCTCTGCTCACTCATATACTCCGCCCCTTTACACGCCTGTGCCGTGGTATTCCAGACCGGCAGCCTCGACTTCCGCTTTGC
Organism: uncultured Dysosmobacter sp.; assembly: GCA_934597465.1. Taxonomy (GTDB): domain Bacteria; phylum Bacillota; class Clostridia; order Oscillospirales; family Oscillospiraceae; genus Oscillibacter. The sequence goes on along the minus strand of CAKTSC010000255.1, from coordinate 455 downwards.
GGTAGACATTCCGCAGGTCGAAAAGCACCGGTTGGCGCAGGGCAGCTTTTACCTCGTCAAAATCCAATGCGCTGAACTCCGCCCATTCGGTTGCGATGACCAGCGCGTCCGCACCCTGCATCGTCTCCTGCGCGCTGGAGCACCAGACGGCATTGGCAGGCATCCCCAAGGCCAGCTTGGCGTTGGCCAGAGCCTTAGGGTCATACATCCGCAGGGTGTAGCGGCCATCGGCAAGCAGCGCCCGGGCGATCTCCACGGCGGGAGATTCCCGGATGTCGTCGGTCTCCGGCTTGAAGGACAGGCCCAGCAGGGCAATGACACCGCCCTGGGGGAAACGGTTCGTAATTTTCTGCGCCGCCAGCTCCTTCTGGTGCTGGTTTGCACGGATAACGCTTTCCACCACGGTCATGGGCGCACCGTACTTCGCGCCGGTGTCCGCCAGGGCTTTCGTGTCC
>CAKTSC010000254.1 GCA_934597465.1 uncultured Dysosmobacter sp. | reverse complement strand
GCCGGTCAAGGGGAAGCGGCTTTCCCATGACCACCCCATTGTCCATTATTCATTCTCCATTCTCAATTTCCACAGGATCGGAGCGGGACGGGGAGTTTTTCCCCGCCCCCTTCCGGCGCTTTTGCCCCCGGGAGAAAGCGCGGACGGACAGGAGTTTAAGATATGGCAGCAGAGAATAAACGGGACTACTACGAAGTCCTGGGCGTCCAGAAGGGCGCAACGGAAGAAGAGATCAAGAAGGCCTATAAGAAGATGGCCCGGAAGTACCATCCTGACCTGAACCCCGGCGACAAGGACGCCGAGGAGAAGTTCAAGGAGGTCAACGAGGCCTACGAGGTGCTCTCGGACTCCGAGAAGAAGGCCCGCTACGACCAGTTTGGCTTCGCCGGCGTGGATCCCAACTTCGGCGCGGGCGCCGGAGGCTGGGGCGGCGGCGCAGGCGGCGCGGGCTTCGACTTCGGCGACCTGGGGGACATCTTCGGCAGCTTCTTCGGCGGCGGCTTCGGCGGCCAGACCCGCAGGAGCCCCACCGCCCCCCAGCGGGGCGAGAGCATCCGCATGAACCTCACCATCAGCTTTGAGGAGGCCGCCTTCGGCTGCGAGAAGGAGCTGGAGCTGGACCGCTACGAGAGCTGCGAGACCTGCCGCGGCAGCGGCGCGGCCCCCGGCACCTCCCCCGAGACCTGCCCGGACTGCGGCGGCAGCGGCGTGGTGCAGACCCGGCGGCAGACCCCCATGGGCGTCTTCGCTTCCACCTCCCCCTGCGCCCGCTGCGGCGGCCGGGGCAAGATCATCAAGACCCCCTGCCCGGACTGCCGGGGCAGCGGCCTCGTGCGCCGCCAGCGCAAGATCCAGGCCAGTGTCCCCGCCGGCATCGACAACGGGCAGACCATCTCCATCCGGGGCCAGGGCCACACCGGGAAGAACGGCGGCCCTGCGGGCGACCTTCTCGTGACCATTACCGTCCGGCCCCATGAGCTCTTCCGCCGGGAGGGAACCTCCGTCCTCTGCGAGGCCCCCATCACCTTCACCCAGGCGGTGCTGGGCGCGGAGCTGGAGATCCCCACCATCGACGGCAAGGTCAAGTACAACATCCCCGAGGGCACTCAGTCCGGCACCACCTTCCGCCTGAAGGGCAAGGGCATCCCCGCCCTCAACGGCCGGGGCCGGGGCGACCAATACGTCACGGTCTACATCGAGACCCCCCGCAACCTCAACCGCGAGCAGAAGGAAGCCCTGAAGAAATTCGCCGAAGCCGTGGGCGAAAACAACTACGAGGAGCGCAAATCCTTCTTCCGCAAATTCAAAAAGTAATTCTTCCCCCCCGCAGGGCCGAGAAGCCAATACCGCCATCGGCCCGTCAAAAGGCCTCTGTCCCCGTCCGGATTTCCGGATCTGCTTGGCACTTCCGGAAACCGCGTAGGGGCGGCCCTATGTGGCCGCCCGGACACGCCTGCGTAAACCAAACTGCCACCAAAAGAACGGATTCCCATAACCGGCGCTTCAGGTGCGTCGCTTCGCTCCTCGGGATGACAAAAAATAATTGTCATTGCGAGGAGGCCGCAGGCCGACGTGGCAATCCGCTCCCCCGTCCCCTCCGTAGGGCGGGGTGACCACACCCCGCCGCCCCGCCGATGCCCGGCTGACCAACCGGAGGGGCAGGGCATCCCCTGCGGAGATCCCCCCAACCCGCCACCCCACCCCTCCCGGCCTTGGCCGGGAGGGGCGGCATCCGAGAAAGAAGACCGAGGGAACATGAGAAACGGAAAGTATATCACCGATTACCACCTGCACTCCACCATCTCTCCGGACGGGAACAACAGCATGACGGAGATGGCGGAGGCCGCCGTAAAGCTGGGCGTGGACGAGCTCTGCTTCACCGACCATGTGGAGCCCCTCCACTGGCTGAAATGGAACGACCCGCCCCGGGAGAAGGCCAGCTACGACTGGCCCGCCATGCTGCGGCAGTTCGAGGACGCCAAGGCCGCCCTGGGCGATCGGATCCGCCTCCGCCTGGGCGCGGAGCTGGGGGAGTGCGTGGCCGCCTTCTCAGTGGCGGACAGCTTCCTGGATACCGCCCCGGCGCTGGACTTCACCATCGGCTCCGTCCACGTCTACCGCCTGGAGAGCGGCATCTTCGACGATTTCTGCTGGGTGGAGAGCGACGATCCCGCCCGCTGGGACTGGATCGCCGGGCGCTACCTGGACGAACTGGAGAAGATGGTGGCCTGGGGCCGCTTTTCCGTCCTGGGCCACCTGACCCTGCCGGAGCGCTACGCCTGGGAGCGTCACGGCGTAGCCCTGAACTTCGACCGCTATGAGGAGCGCCTCCGGGCCATCCTGCAGACCGCCATCGGCAAGGGCATCGGCATTGAGCTCAACAGCAACCGGGGCAATGCCCCCCTGCCCGGGGAGAAGTGGCTGAAGATCTACCGGGAGCTGGGCGGCGAGATCGTCACCCTGGGCAGCGACGCCCACCGCCCCCAGCACATCGCCTGCGCCATGGAGGAGCGGCAGGAGCTGCTGCGGGCTTGCAGATTTGGAAATTTCTGTACGTTCGACGGCAGAACTCCCATTTTCCACCAGTTGTAATAGGGGAAAACGGGGGAAAATCGGAAAATTCACAGGAATTTCTTGCATCTTTTTGCGAAAACGGGTAAAATACTGCAAACCGAAAACGGCATAATACCCCCCGGGGGTATCGACTTTACGGGCGTTCCCGCCGGGAACGCGGAAAGGGAGAACACTATGATGAGGATCGCGCTGGGCAGCGACCACGGCGGTTACGCCCTGAAATGCAGGATCAAGGAGCACCTGGAGAGCCGGGGCTATGAGTGCGTGGACTTCGGCTGCCACAGCCTAGAGAGCTGCGACTATCCGGACT
>CAKTSC010000253.1 GCA_934597465.1 uncultured Dysosmobacter sp. | reverse complement strand
CTGCCCAAGGAGCAGGCGGCGGAGGTCTTCGTGGAGCTGGACAGCGACCAGCAGGAGCTGCTGATCCGGGGCTTCTCCAACACGGAGCTGAAGGAAGTGCTGGACGAGCTCTATCTCGACGACACCGTGGACATCGTGGAGGAGATGCCGGCGAATGTTGTCAAGCGCATCCTGAAGCACTCGGATCCCGAGATGCGCAAGAGCATCAACGAGATCCTGAAATACCCCGAGGACTCCACCGGCTCCATCATGACCACGGAGTTCGTGGACCTGCGGGCGGACTTCACCGTGGAGGACGCCCTGAAGCACATCCGCCGCACCGGGCCGGACAAGGAGACCATCAACGTCTGCTACGTGGTGGACGACTACCGCCACCTCATCGGCGTCCTCTCCATCCGGACCATCCTTCTCGCCGAGGAGGACGACGTCATCGGGGACATCATGGAGCGGAACTTCATCTGCGTCCAGACCCTGGACGACCAGGAGGACACCGCCCAGGCCCTGAGCAAGTACGACTTCCTGGCCCTGCCGGTGGTGGACACCGAAGGCCGTCTCGTGGGCATCGTCACCGTGGACGACGCCATCGACGTCCTGCAGGAGGAGACCACCGAGGACATCGAGAAGATGGCGGCCATGCTGCCCTCCGACAAGCCGTACCTCAAGACCAGCACCCTGGAGACCTTCAAGTCCCGCATCCCCTGGCTGCTGCTCCTCATGATCTCCGCCACCTTCACGGGGCAGATCATCAGCCGCTTTGAGGACGCCCTCAGCGCCTTCACCATCCTCACCGCCTATATCCCCATGCTGATGGACACCGGCGGCAACTGCGGCTCCCAGGCCAGCGTCACGGTGATCCGCGGCCTCTCCCTGGGGGAGATCGAGTTCTCGGATCTCTTCCGGGTCATCTGGAAGGAGTGCCGGGTGGCCCTGGTCTGCGGCGTGGTGCTCTCCGCCGCCAACTTCGCAAAGCTCATGCTGGTGGATCGCCTGCTCTTCGGCAACCCCATCACTCTGACGGTGGCCGCCGTCATCTGCCTGACCCTGATCTTCACGGTCTTCGCGGCGAAGCTGGTGGGCTGCGCCCTGCCGCTCCTGGCGAAGAAGGTCGGCTTCGACCCCGCCGTGATGGCCTCCCCCTTCATCACCACCATCGTGGACGCCATCTCCCTTTTGATCTACTTCCAGTTCGCGTCCATGCTCCTCGGTATCTGAGAAAGAAAGCGGCTCTCCCTCCCGGGAGAGCCGCTTTCTTTCAGTCCAGGTGCAGCACGCCGTCCAGTCCGAGGTAGGCCTGCAGGCTCGCGTCCCGGGTGCGGAAGGCCTCCGACCCCAGCCAGCCGCCCGACATCCGCTCCGCCATGGCAGTCCGGGCCGGGTACTGCCGCCAGCTCATCTGGTGGGTGTAGTGGAGGGTACTGCTGAAGCCGCCGACTCCTTCCCTGGCCGTGACGGGATAGCAGAGGTAGCCCCGGCAGTCCTCCCCCTCCCGGGGAAGGGAGAAGGCGGCGTATGCCTCATAGCTCCGGGCTTCCGATGGACAGCCCAGGTAGGCATAGGGCGCGGTGAAGGTCTCCCCGTCCCGGTCACAGAGGAGCCGTCCGGTGATGGGGCCCGCCAGATCCCAGCCGCCCCGATCCTCCCGGCCCGCCAGCCAGAGCTGCAGAGCCTCCGTGCCCCGGCAGGCCGGGTCTTCCCGCCAGCGGAAATGATGGAAGAGCACCCAGGTGCTGTGCTCCCCGGGGACTTCCACCCCCACGCCGGTGACGCGGAGCTCCCTGACATCGTAGACGGTATCAATAAAGATGTCGTGCCCGCCGTTGGTTTGGGTCGTCACCTCCCTGCCCTTGTTCATGGGGAGGTCAATGGTGTCCACGATCACCCGGACGGCCCCCCGACAGGCGGCCAGATCCTCCGCGCTCAGGTCGTCCAGCACCTCCTGCGGGAAGCCCAGCTCCAGAAGCCGGGCCCGGATCTCCTCCGTCCCCCGGGTCACGGCGGCGTCCCTCGCCTGCCAGTCCATGGGGTAGCGGCTGCCGAAGCGGTAGCCGCAGAGGCAGCCCAGGGCCAGGATCGCCGCCAGTCCCGCCGCCAGCCACCGATCCGGCAGGCGGATCGGTGCGGGACGCAGAACGTAGCCCGCCTCCTCCAGCGTCCGGGAGAGCCGGAAGAGGCCCCGCAGCAGGAAGAAGTAGCCCGCCAGCATGGGGATGCCCCAGAGCCAGCCCTGCCAGCCCAGCCGGGCGGAGAGGCAGAGGGCGGCATACCAGGCCGCGATGCCCAGGGCGGCGTTGGCCTTGGGCGGGAGCCCCGCCCGGCCCTGCACCGCCAGCAGTCCCCGCCAGAGACAGAGGAACTGGGCCAGCAACAGCCCCGTCCCCCAGACCGTCAGGAACTGGGAGACCGTGGGCGTCAGCACCTGGGGGGCGCAGACGGAGCTGGTGTTCAGGGCCAGCAGGGGGATGCTGTAAGCCGTCTCCGCCGCCGCCATGGCAAAGCAGGCCCGGAACCAGCGGTTCTCCCGCCGGAGGGCCCGGTAGCCCAGAAGCAGCAGCACCGTGCCCACGGCGGGCAGAAGGTACTGCAGGCCGAAGAGGCTCAGCGTCACGGCCCGGAAGGCGCTGCCCAGGATCACCCGGTTCATGGCCCTGCGCCAGGGGGTCACGGAGTGCACGATCTCCTCCGGCGGAAGCTCCGCCAGCCCGTCCGCCAGCAGCTCCTCCAGCTCCCGCTCCTTCCAGTCCCTCTCACGCATGGCCATCCCCTCCTCCCAGCGTTTTCCGCAGGCGCTGGCGCGCCCGGTAGAGCTTCCCCTCCACCGCCCGCTCCGTGAGGCTGAGCTCCGCGGCGATCTGGGCGGTGGACTGGCGGTAGTAGTATTTCCGGTAGAAGATCTGCCGCTC
>CAKTSC010000252.1 GCA_934597465.1 uncultured Dysosmobacter sp. | reverse complement strand
CAGACGGGCTTGCCCAGCTCCTCCCCCAGGCGGACGATGGTGCGGTTGAAGTCCCGCAGCTCCTCCTCGGAGCGGACGTCGCCGTTGCGCAGCATAAAGAGGTTGTTGCAGATGGGCTGGATCTCCAGGAAGTCGTAGAACTCCGCGATGCGCTTGAGCTCGTCCCAGTCCTTGTGATCCGTCACCGCCCGGAAGAGCTCGCCGGCCTCACAGGCGGAGCCCACGATGAGCCCCTCCCGGTGAGCCATGAGCTCGGTCTTGGGGATGGTGGGCACCCGGCGGAAATACTTGAGGTTGGAGGCGGAGATCAGCTGGTAGAGGTTCTTGAGGCCCATCTTGTTCCGGGCCAGGAGAATGATGTGCTTGGGGAAGCGGTTGGACTTGCTGCCCTGGGGGCGGAGCTTCGCCATCTCGGCGTTGATCTCCTGCAGGCGGTGGATGCCCCTTTCATGGAGCATCTTCCAGAAGGGGATCAGCATGTAGCCCACGGTGGCGGCGTCATCCGACGCCCGGTGGTGGTTGAAGTTGGGCAGATCCAGGTGGTCGGCCACGATGTCCAGCTTGTACTTCCCCAGCCCCGGCAGCAGGTTCTGGGCCAGAATCAGGGAGTCGATATAGGTGGGGTGGAAGTCGTAGCCCGCCTTGCGGCAGCCCTCCCGGATGAAGCCGATGTCGAATTCCGCGTTGTGGGCGGCCAGCGTCCGCCCGTCCACGAAGTCCAGGAAGGCCCGCAGGGCCTCCGCCGGCTTGGGGGCGCCCTTGAGCATCTCGTCCGTGATGCCGGTAAGGCCGATGATCTCCGGCGTCAGCCGCCGCCCGGGATCCACGAAGGTCTGGAAGCGCTCGCAGACCTCCCCGTTCCGCAGCACCACCGCGCCGATCTCGGTGATCTCCTCCTGGGAGACGTTGAGGCCGGTGGTCTCGATATCGAAGCAGACGATGTCCTCCTCCAGGGGGGCGTCGCCCTTGCCGTGGACGGCGATGCGGTCATCCAGGTTGTTGATGAAGTAGCCCTCCATGCCGTAGAGGATCTTGATCTTCCCCTTGGCGGCCTTGGTGGCATCCGGAAAGGACTGCACCACGCCGTGATCCGTGATGGCGATGGCGGGGTGGCCCCAGCGGATGGCGGTCTTCACCGCCTCCGCCGTGTCGGTGAGAGCGTCCATGTTGCTCATCTTGGTATGGAGGTGCAGCTCCACCCGCTTCTCCGGCGCGGTATCCTGGCGCTGGGGATGGGCGGCGGACATGATGTTCATGGGCATCATCTGGATGTCCTTGCCGTCCCAGGTGGGCTCCATCCGGCCCTGCACCGTGAGGTACATGCCGGGCTGGATCTTGCTGCCCACGGTCTGAGCCTCCTTGGTGGTGAGGTTCTTCTGCACTAGGACGGAGTAGTCCTCGTCGGTCATCTCAAAGGCCAGGCGCCAGAGGCCGGGCTTCCGGGTCTCGTGGCAGTCGGCGGAGAAGACCCGGCCCGTCACCACAGCGGGGCCCATCTTCAGGTTGAGGCTGCGGATGGGCACGGCCTTCCCCTTGATCTCCCGGCCGTACAGGACGGCGCCCTTGCTCCCGGAGGCACCGGCGGCAGCCGCCTTCTCCTCCCCGCCCTGCTCCGGGGGCGGGGGCGGCGCGGCGCAGTCCGCCCGGATGCTGACCTTGGTGAAGGCGTAGTCCCGGGAGATCATGGTCTCCAGGGCCAGGATGTCCACCGGGGCCAGGGGCAGCTTCGTCTCCAGGGTCATCTCCATGGAGTAGTCCTGCCGGTAGATCACGGCATTGCAGATCTGGGCCCCCAGGAGCCGGAGCTTCAGATCCTCCGGCGGGGCCAGGTCAGGAAACAGTTGAAAAAACGGAACTTTCTTCGGCATGGTTCATCTCTCCCACCAACACGCTCAGCGCGGGCCGCGAAGGGGATCCCGCCGCGGCCCGTGCGCCCCTGCCTGGCAAGGGCATTTCCTTTTCACTTATGGGATCTCAGCCGTTACAGCTTCCCGATCTCTGCCATCAGGGCATCCAGCAGCTGCTCCTGGGGCACCTTGCGGAGGATCTCCCCCTTCCGGAAGAGCAGGCCCTCACCGTTGCCCCCGGCGATGCCGATGTCCGCGGCGGAAGCCTCCCCCGGGCCGTTGACGGCGCAGCCCATCACGGCCACGGTGATGTCCTTGGGACAGTCCGCCAGCCGCCGCTCCACCTCCTCCGCCAGGGGGATGAGGTCGATGCGGGTGCGGCCGCAGGTGGGGCAGGCGATGAGGTTCACGCCGCCCTTCCGGAGCCCGGCGGCCTTCAGGATCTTTCTCGCCGCCCAGACCTCCTCCACGGGATCCGCCGTCAGCGTCACCCGGATGGTATCGCCGATGCCAAGGCAGAGGAGCCCCCCGATGCCCATGGCGGACTTCACCATGCCCATGGCGGGCGTCCCCGCCTCGGTGACGCCCAGGTGCAGGGGATAGTCCGTCCGCTCCGAGAGGAGCCGGTAGGCCGCCATGGTCAGCGGCACGTCCGAGCACTTCACGGAGATGCAGATATCGTCGAAATCAAAGCGGTTCAAAAGGGCCACATGGCCCATGGCGCTCTCCACCAGCGCCTCGGCGGTGACGCCGCCGTACTTGGCCCGGAGCTCCCGTTCCAGGGATCCTCCGTTGACGCCGATGCGGATGGGGATGCCCCGTGCCCGGCAAGCGTCCGCCACGGCCTTCACCCGCTCCTCCGAGCCGATGTTGCCGGGGTTGATGCGGATGGCGTCCACCCCCCGCTCCGCGGCCATCAGGGCCAGACGGTGGCTGAAGTGGATGTCCGCCACCAGGGGGATGTGGATGTTCTCGCGGATCCTGTCCAGGGCGCGGGCCGCCGCCTCGTCCGGCACGGCCACCCGGATGATCTCGCAGCCCGCCTCCTCCAGCCGGAGGA
>CAKTSC010000251.1 GCA_934597465.1 uncultured Dysosmobacter sp. | reverse complement strand
CCATGTGGTGGGTCAGCTCGTGGGCCAGGGTCTCCCGCAGCTCCCGCCGCCAGTCCTCCTCGCTCCAGTCCTCCCGCTCCGGGAACTCCGGGTCCGGCATGGCCTCCTCCAGCAGGTTCACCCCGCCGTTGAGCTCCTCAAAGAGCACCGCCGGGAAGCCTTCGGCCATCTCGTCCAGGATGTCGTTGACCGCGTCAATGCTCAGAATCACGCTCATCCCTCCTTCGCCTGCCGCATGGAGAGGCTGATCCGCTTGCGCTTCTCATCCACCTCCAGCACCTTCACCCGGACAACATCCCCCACCCGGACGGCCTCGGAGGGGTGCCGCAGCCGCCGGTCGCTGACCTGGGAGATGTGGACGAGGCCGTCCTGGTGGACGCCGATGTCCACAAAGACGCCGAAATCGATGACGTTCCGCACCGTCCCGCTGAGGATCATGCCGGGCTTCAGGTCCTTCAGCTCCAGCACGTCCGTGCGCAAAATGGGCTTCGGCAGCTCGTCCCGGAGGTCCCGGCCGGGCTTCCGCAGCTCCGCCGCCACGTCCCGGAGGGTGGGCACGCCGATGCCCAGCTCCGCCGCCGCCTGCTCCTCCCCCAGGGACTGGATGGCCCCCGGCAGGTCCGCCATCCTGGCCCCGCCCACGTCGGCAAGACTGTGGCCCGTCAGGCTCAGGAGACGTTTCGCGGCGTCGTAGCTCTCCGGATGCACTGCGCTGTTGTCCAGGGGATTCTTGCTCTCCGGCACCCGCAGGAAGCCCGCGCACTGCTCAAAGGCCTTGGGCCCCAGCTTGGGGACCTTCTTCAATTGCGCCCGGGAGGTGAAGGGGCCGTTTGCCTCCCGGTAGGCAACGATGTTCTTGGAGGTGGTGGCATTCAGCCCGGAGACCCGCAGCAGCAGGCTGGGGGACGCCGTGTTCACGTCCACCCCCACGGCGTTGACGCAGTCCTCCACCACGGCGGAGAGGGCCTCGTCCAGCCGCTTCTCCGGGCAGTCGTGCTGATACTGCCCCACGCCGATGGCCTTGGGGTCGATCTTCACCAGCTCGGCAAGCGGGTCCTGCAGCCGCCGGGCGATGGAGACGGCGCTGCGCAGGTTCACGTCATACTGCGGGAACTCCTCCGCCGCCAAAGGGCTCGCGGAGTAGACCGACGCCCCCGCCTCGCTGACGATCATGTAGCTGACGCTCCGCCCCTCGGCGTTCACCTGACGGATGAGCTCCACCGCCATGGCCTCGGTCTCCCGGCTGGCGGTGCCGTTGCCGATGGCGATGTGCTCCACGTTGTCCTTGCGGATGAGCTTCGCGAGAGCCGCGATGGCCTCCTTCCTCTGCCGCTCGCCGTAGGTGGGGTAGACCACGGCGGTATCCAGCACCTTGCCGGTGCCGTCCACCACCGCCACCTTGCAGCCCATGCGGTAGCCGGGATCCAGGCCCATGGTGACCTTGCCCTTGACGGGGGGCTGCATCAGAAGCGGCCGCAGGTTCAGGGCGAACTGGCCGATGGCCCCCTCGTAGGCGTCGTCCGAGAGCTGGGAGCGGGCCTCCCGCTCCAGGGACGGGAAGAGGAGGCGGTCGTAGGCGTCCTCCGCCGCCGCCCGGACGAAGGCCATGCTCTGGGATCCCGGAATCAGCACGTGCCGCCGCACCACCGGCAGGGCGGCCTCCCGGTCAAGCTCCACGGCGGCCTTCAGGAAGCCCTCCTTCTCGCCCCGGTTGATGGCCAGCACCTGGTAGCCCTGCACCCGGGCGAGGGGCTGGCGGAAGTCGTAGTAGAGCCGGTAGACGGAGTCCTCCTCCGTGGCGGCGGAGGAGGTGAGATACCCGCTGCGCCCCAGGAGAGCGCGGAGCTTCCCCCGGAGGGCCGCGTCGTCGCTGATGGTCTCGGCGATGATGTCGGACGCCCCGGCGAGGGCGTCCTCCACGGTCTCCACGCCCTTCTCGGGGTCGAGGTACCTGGCCGCTTCCTCCTCCGGCGCGGGGCAGTCCGCCCCCTGGGTGAAGAGGAGCTCCGCCAAGGGCGCTAGGCCCTTTTCCCGGGCGATGGTGGCCCGGGTGCGGCGCTTCTGCTTGTAGGGGCGGTAAAGATCCTCCACCTCCGCCAGCGTCCCGGCGGCGTCCAGGGCGGCGGAGAGCTCCGGCGTCAGCTTCCCCTGGGCGTCGATGGCCTTCCGCACGGCCTCCCGCCGCTCGGCCAGGCCCCGGAGGTAGGAGAGCCGCTCCTCCAGCGTCCGCAGGGCGGTATCGTCCATGGCCCCGTGGAGCTCCTTGCGGTAGCGGGCGATGAAGGGCACGGTGCTGCCATCGTCCAGCAGCCGCACCACGTTCTCCACATGCCGGGGGTCCTTCCCCAGCTCCCGGGCCAGCGTTTCAATGATCCGATCCATAGAATCTCACCTCAAAAAGAATTTCCGTCAGCTATCATACCAAATCTCCCTGCCTCATTGCAAGTGGAACCACCCGTAGGGCACGACGACCCGGCGTGCCGCCCCCCGTCCCCCGCAGAGCGTAGGGGCCACGACCTCGGCGGCCCGAACCCCCGTCTCCCGTCCCCAACCCAAAAAAGAGCCGCGCCGAAAGGCGCGGCTCGCTTGGGCTTTCAGCCAAGGGCGAAGACGTTCTCCGGGATGGTGTACCCGTCCGGCAGGGCGATCAGGCAGAGGCAGTTCCCCTGGACCTGGACCTGGGCGTTGTTCTGCCAGAGGACGGCGTTCTCGGGGTAGCCGGTGTCACCCGCGCCGCTGTCGATGCGGTCCTGGAGGATGGCCTTCGCGGCGTCCACGTCGCCCTCGGCCACCTCCACCAGCAAAATCTCGCAGGCGTAGCCCGTCACCGGGGGGAGGTAGAGCCGCAGACGGCTGGGGTCCAGGGCGGTCAGGCCGGGGTAGAGGCTCTCGATGGCGTCCGCCCCCTCCTCCGGGAAGAAGATGAGCTCGTCC
>CAKTSC010000250.1 GCA_934597465.1 uncultured Dysosmobacter sp. | reverse complement strand
GGATAATGCATTAGGGGAAGTCTCAGCGAACAATCCCTCAGTCGCCCTGCGGGCGCCAGCTCCCTTTCCACAAGGGAGCCTTAGACTTACGGCGCTAAAAACTCCCGCCTGCAAAGCCGCCAAGCGGCGAGCCGGATCGCAGGCACTCCGATAGAAGCAGGCAGTTGACCGGAGACCTTCGTCCCCCGTCCCCCGGGGAAAGGTCCAGGAAGGGGAATCCCCTTCCTGGTTTCCGGCGCAAGCCGGAAAGAATCCGAATCATTTTTCCCGGCGACATGTGCGGCGGGAAAAATTCTTCTCACGGAGCGACGTGTCGGGGCCGCCTTGGCGGGCCCGGCGCCCAAGCGGAGTGCCATCGCCATCGACGGAACGCCGGGGCTGGCTCGTGGAAATGGCTCCGTCATTTCCACGAAACGCCTCACGGAGCGAAGTGTCGGAGGTCCGGCGTTCGCCGGCCCTCCGGCACCCGAGCGCGGTGCTTTGCCATCGTCTCAGCGCCCGAAGGGCGCTGAGACGGGGCACCCTCGCTGATTAAAATCGCGAAGCGATTTTAGTCAGCGAAAAGCTTCTCTCCGTCGGGCAGTTCGACCTTCAGGGGCATGACGGCCTTGGAGACGTTGATGAGGTGGATGTAGTCCACGTTGCCCGCGAGGATGTTGTTGCCCCAGGAGCCGCAGCCCTCGGACACGGCGGGAGACAGGGAGTTGGTGGCGGGACCCCAGGCGTCGGGGGTGGGCTGGTTGACAAGCACACGGGCCACGGGGATCCGCTCGCTGTAGTAGCGGATGTGCTCCTCGTCGTTGGAGAAGATGCCGGCGGTGTGGCCGATGCCGCCGCTCTCGGTCATGTTCTGGATGGCCATGGCCACGGCCTCCTCGAAGGTGTCGTAACCCTTGGTCACGACGACAGGCCCCATGATCTCCTTATTCAGGATGTCGGCGCTGCCCACGGCGCTGACCTTGAGGGCGATGACCTTGGTGCTCTCGGGGATATCGAAGCCGGCGGCCTTGGCGATGACGGGGGCGTCCTTGCCCACGAGGGCGGGGTTGGACTTGCCGTTGACGAACAGGACCTCCCGGAACTTGTCCACGTCCTCGGGCTTGTCGAAGACCACGACGCCCTCCTGGCGCATGGTGTCGAAGAGAGCCTTCTCCTCCTCGGCGGGATGCAGCAGCATGTTGTCGCCGTCGCAGAGGATGCCGTTGTCGCTGCCGACAGCGGTGATGGTCATCTTCACGGCGTCGGTGAGGTCATAGCCGCGGTCCAGCACCACGGGCGGGTTGCCGGGGCCAACGCCGTAGGCGGGGGTGCCGCTGGAGTAGGCGGCCTTGGTGAGGCCGAAGGCGCCGGTGGCCAGGACCAGGTCACACTCAGCCATCAGCTGGGCGGAATGCTCCAGGGTGGGCTCCTCGACAGCCTGCACGAGATCGGCGGGGGCGCCGTTGGCCACCAGGGCTTCCCGCATCAGCTCGATAGTGTGGGTGGAAGTCTTCTGGGCCCGGGGAGCGGGGCAAACGACGAGGGCGTTCTTGCCCTTCAGGGCGTGCATGAAGTTGCCGAGAGGCGTGACGGTGGGGTTGGTGGCGGGGGTGATGGCGCCGATGACGCCGATGGGGTGGGCGATCTCCATGACGCCGGAGACGGCATCCTCGCTGATGATGCCCACGGACTTCTTATCCTTCAGGTAGGCCCAGAAGGTGGCGGGAGTGTCGGTGTTCTTCGCGATCTTGTCCTCATAGCAGCCGAGACGGGTCTCGTCCACCGCTTCGCGGGCCAGAGGCTCGGCGTTCTTATAGATGATCTTGGCGACCTCGTAGACCAGCTTATCGATCTGCTCCTGGGTGTAATCCTTGATGGCAGCCTGCGCGACCCGCGCGGCAACGATCTGTTCCTGAATGGTCATGGTTTTGCTCCTTTCAAAGCTTCTTGGATGCCCCTCCGGGCCGGACGGCCCGGAGGGAGCGGGTTTGGTTGAAATGGTTGGATGGGGTCAGGCGGGCATTACTGCTCGTTCCAGGTGACGCCTTCCTTGATGTCGATGGTGTAGGTGATGCCCCAGTTCTTGGCCCAGGCGATGTACTGCTCCACCTGCTCGTCGTCCAGCATATCGGAGGAGATCAGGCCCTTCTGGGGGACCATGTCGTTGACCAGCAGCTTGGTGTAGAGGAAGGCACCCTGGCCGGTGAGGTACATCTCGCCGGTCATTTTGGCCTTCTCATAGGCCTCCTCCAGGCCGGGGGAGGACACGTGCAGGTCCACCATGACAACCTTGCCGTTCTTCTTGCCGTAGGCCTCGCAGACGAAGGCGCCGTTATCCTCGACGATGCCCTCAGCGATGATCTCCTTGATGACGTCGGGATCCTTGGGGGCGGCGGGGATGTGCTTGAGCACCCAGTCGAAGGGAACGATCTCGTGGCCCTCGAACATCTCGGGGGTGTGGTGCAGGAGGCCGGCCTTATAGAGGCCCTCGGAGAACTCGATGCCGGTGCCGCCGTACTTGAAGAAGGCGTTCTTGCAGCCCTTGAAGTACTTGTCGCGGTTGAAGCCGATGTAGACGGGCTCGTCGTGGGCGTGCTCCACCAGGGTCACCTCGCGGCCGCACTCGGGCCAGTTCCGCTTGATGGGATGGCTGAAGGGCTTGGTGCGGACGTGCTCGCCGTTGACGAAGGCGTAGGCGTCCTCCTCCATGTCGCAGAGGGCGACCTCTGGAGACCAGAAGAAGGGGATGAAGCGCTTGGTGCGGGTGCCCTCATAGACCATGCAGGCGATGGTGTCGCACTCGTCCAGCTCGTTGACGGCCTTGCGGGCCATGACGCACATGACGCCGGGGGCGGAGCCGGTGCCGATGATGGCGGTGGTGCCGTTCTCGGCGAAGCGCTTGCCATACTCGGTGTACATATAGCGGATGCCTTCCAGCCAGGTGTCATACTCGGGATAGCCCTCGACGACGTTCTCGCAGGCGGAGAGGTCCTGAT
>CAKTSC010000249.1 GCA_934597465.1 uncultured Dysosmobacter sp. | reverse complement strand
CCTCCCGGGCGTCGATGCTGCGGCGCAGCAGCGTGAGGGACAGGAGGTCTCCGGCATTGCGCAGCCGCAGGAGCTTCAAGACCCGCTCGGAGAGCGCGTCCTCGCCGCATCCCACCGGCAGCTTGATCCCTTCGATCTTCAGCAAAAACCTTCACTCGCTTTCCAAAAGAAATTGAAATAAAAAAGACACAAGTCTTTCAGCTTCTTTTTAGATAACTATAGTATACTTCAGTCAACATCGCAAGAGAAAGTGCTCTGGCGGCGGAAAAGTCCCGGGGCCCGGAAGAAAAATTCACACGATCCGCCGGAATTCTTCACGCTTTGGCAACAAAGTCCGTGTAGGATACAGGCAGAGCTTCAAGGAGGCTTTCCTATGTATAACGACGAGAAGAACCTTTACCACTATACCTACCGCAAGTCCGGCAGGGAGGAGCCCACCCCCGCCCAGGATGCCGCTCCCGCCGGGAACGGCACCCCCGAGACCCAGGGCGCGTCCCCGGACGCCGCCCCCGATGCCAACCCCAGCATCGACGCCCAGCTCCACGGCTTCCGGCAGGATGCCCAGCCCCGCCAGCAGGTCTGGGCGGAGAACTCCGGCCCCGCCATGGGCCCCCAGCCCGGCTCCCCCAAGTCTCTCAAGGCCAAGAAGGGCGGCATGGGCCTGAAGATCGCGGCCCTGGCCCTCAGCTGCGCCATCCTAGGCGGCGCGGCGGGCGCGGGCGTCACCGCCGCGGTGAAGAGCCACGGCAGCGGCACCGCCACCGTCAACGTCAGCGACCGCACCGCCTCCCAGGTAGTCCTCAAGAGCGTGGACGGCAAGACCGAGCTGACGGACGCCGAGAACTACGCCGCCAACGTCAATAGCGTGGTCTCCATCAACTGCTCCGCCACCACCAACTACTTCGGCCAGACGGTGGAGTCCGCCTCCTCCGGCTCCGGCTTCGTCCTGACCCAGGACGGCTTCATCGTCACCAACCACCATGTCATCGACGGCGCCACCAGCGTGAAGGTCACCCTCTACGACGGCGAGAGCTATGACGCCACCGTCATCGGCAGCGACAGTGACTACGACATCGCCGTCCTGAAGATCGACGCCACCGGCCTCACCCCCGTGACCCTGGGCGACTCCAGCCTGCTGAACGTGGGCGACCACGTCCTCGCCCTGGGCAATCCCCTGGGTGAGCTGACCTTCTCCGCCAGCGAGGGCATCGCCTCCAGTGTCAACCGGACCATCAACGTCTCCGGCATCCCCTTCAACATGATCCAGGTCACCTGCGCCGTGAACCCCGGCAACTCCGGCGGCCCGCTCTTCAACGCCTACGGCGAGGTGGTGGGCATCGTCTCCGCCAAGTATTCCAGCACCGCGTCCGCTTCCTCCTCCGGCGAGAGCGTGGAGGGCCTGGGCTTCGCCATCCCCATCAATGACGTTCTCGCCATGATCGAGGACATCATGACCAACGGCTACGTCACCGACAAGGCCTACATGGGTATTGTCCCCAACACCCTGACCGCTCAGATGGCCATGCAGTACCGCTACGATATCAGTGAGGGCGTTTTCATCAGCTACGTGGAGGAGAACAGCCCCGCTTCCGAGGCCGGGCTGCAGATGGGCGACGTCATCACCGCCATCGACGGCAAGTCCATCGCCAGCTACGAGGAGCTGGTGGCCGCCAAGAAGGGCTACACCGCCGGCGATACCTCCACCCTCACCGTCTACCGTTCCGGCAAGACCATGGAAGTCCAGCTCACCTGGGGCGCCCAGCCCGAGGACACCGGTACTTCCTCCAACAGCGGCACCAATGATGGCACCAACGGCAACAGCGATAACCAGTACAGCCAGGACGATCTCAACGACCTCTTCCGCTACTTCTTCGGCAACCGCGGCTACGGCTACGGCGGCTGACAGGATAGCGCCCAAGGGCTGAGGACGGCGTCGGGGCAATGCCCCGGCAGCGCCAAAGCCGTCCCTGCGGCGGCCCGATGGGACAGCAAGCATTCCACCAACACCCGGCCACAGGCCGGAGAGCCGGGAGCGGCAAAGCCGCTCCCGGCTCTTTTCCTGTCAACGGAGGATACTCTGCACGCGGCGGAGTGTAAGCGAAAGGAGCGGATCGCCGCGTCGCTTCGCTCCTCGCAATGACGGCTCTTAAACCCTGTCATTCCGAGGAGGGCCGAAGGCCCGACGTGGGGATCCGTGATCTCCGTCCCTCAGCCCTGGCTTTTCTTAAAGGTCAGGTACCCCTCCAGGATCAGCGTGGCCGCCACGGCGTCCACCACCTTTTTCCGCTGCCTGGCGTTCTTCCCGCTCTGGTAGAGGATGTGGTGGGCGTCGATGGTGGTGCGCCGCTCGTCCCAGAGCACGACAGGCAGCCCCGTGGCCTCCTGCAGCAGGCCCTTCATGGCCTTCGCCTTCTCCGACCGGGGCCCCAGTGTGCCGTCCATGTTCACGGGATGGCCTAGCACCAGCTCCTCCGCCCCGTGTTCTTTCGCCAGCTCCGCCACCCGCTGGGCCACCGCCTCCGGCCGGTAGGCGGTGATGACGGTGGTGAAGCCCGCAAGGAGCCCCGTGGGATCCGAAACGGCGATGCCCGTGTGGGCGTCGCCATAGTCAATGGCCATGATACGCATAGAAACTCCTTCCCTCTGCCGAGAGCCTGTGATAGGGACGCGGGGGAGAGGCTCCCGCCGCGCTTTCCCCTATCATACCATGCCGCCGCCCGCTTCGGCAAGAAAAACCCCCGCTTTGCCGGGAAAATCTCCGCTTTTCCTGAAAAAATCTCCGGATTTTTCCCCGAAAAGCCATTGACGCGCCGCTTGACCTGTGATAAAATCTCTCTTACCTGTGAAAAAGGGCTTTCTTATCACGCCTATTTTCGCTTTTCGGGCGGAAAAAGGGGGGCCCTTCGGACGCAGGGAGGCAAACGGCGTCCCCCGGCGGGAGCCGGACAGGATGCCAATTCTAAAAGGAGGTGCCGT
>CAKTSC010000248.1 GCA_934597465.1 uncultured Dysosmobacter sp. | reverse complement strand
GTCCACGCCCGGGCCCGAAACCCCATCGGGGCTCAGCCGGGGCAGAAGGTGGTGGTGGAGAGCAGCACGGAAAAGCTCATGGGCATCATCCTTCTTGTCTACATGGTGCCGGTGGTGCTCTTCTTCCTGGGCTACGGCGTCTCCGCCCTGCTGGGAGCCGGGAGCGGCGTCCGGGCGGCGGCGGGCATCCTGGGCTTCCTCCTCGGCATCATCCCCGCCGTCCTCTATGACCGGCGGCTCCGGGCCCAGGGCGGGCTGGTGTTCCGCATCGTGCGGCTATTCTGAGATGTTCGGCTATGTGCTGCCGCCCCTGGAGCTCCTCCCGGAGGAGGAGCAGCGGCGCTTCCGGAGCATGTACTGCGGCCTCTGCCGCTGCCTTGGGCAGCGCTGCGGCCAGGGGGCCCGGATGATCCTCAACTACGACTTCACCTACCTTGCCATCCTGCTCTCGGGCGGAGGAGCGGGGGAGGAACGGGAAGGGCGGTGCCTTCCCCATCCCGTGAAGGCCCGCCCCTATCTCGCGCCCACCCCGGCCATGGAGCTGGCGGCGGACGAGAGCGTGATCCTGGCCTACTGGCAGCTGAAAGACGGCATCGCCGACAGCCGGGGCCCAAAACGGGGAAAGTACCGCCTGGCGGCCTCCGCCCTGCGGGGCGGCTATGAGCGGGCCGCGGCGGCGAGACCGGGCTTTGACGCCGCCGTGCGGCAGCGCCTGGGAGAGCTCTCGGCGCTGGAAGCGGAGCGCTGCCCCAGCCTGGACGCCCCGGCGGACGCCTTCGCCCAGCTCCTTTCCGCTGCGGCGGAGGAGGCCGGGGAGGAGCGGGAGCGGCGGGTGCTGCGGCAGCTCCTCTACCATCTGGGCCGCTGGGTCTATCTCATCGACGCAGCGGACGACCTGGCGGAGGACTTCGCCGGCGGCGGGTATAATCCCCTGATTCTTCGCTACGGCCTGACGGAGGGGAGGCTCAGCGGGGAGCAGCGGACGGCCTTCGCCGCCACGCTGGATCACTCCGTCCACATGATAGCCACCGCCCTGGAGCTGGGGGACTTCGGCTGCTGGACGGGCATCCTGGAGGAGACGGTGTACCACGCTCTCTTCCAGGTGGGACAGGCCGTGCTGGACGGCAGCTTCCGCAAGCGGAAGCCACGAGAGAAAGAAACGGGTGAGGAGACAGTATGAACGATCCGTATAAGATCCTGGGCGTGCCGGAGACCGCCAGCGACGAGGAGGTCAAGAAGGCCTATCTGAAGCTGGCCCGGAAGTACCATCCGGACAACTACCACGACAACCCCCTGGCTGACCTGGCCCAGGAGAAGATGAAGGAGATCAACGCCGCCTACGAGCAGGTGCAGAAGAGCCGGGGCAGCCGGGGCGACCGGGGCGCGGGCTCCGCCGCCGCGGGCGGAAGCTACGGCGGCGGCTACACCGGCTACGCAGGGTACGGCGGCTACGGGCAGTCCTCGTCCTCGGTCTTGCAGCAGGTGCGCATCGCCATCCAGACCGGGGATCTCAGCCGGGCGGAGGGGCTGCTGGCCAGCTACTCCGACCACAACGCCGAGTGGAACTTCCTGAAGGGCTCCGTCTGCTACCGCCGGGGCTGGATGGACGAGGCCCGGCGCTACTATGAGAACGCCTGCCAGATGGATCCCGGCAACGCTGAGTACCAGCGGGCCCTGGACTATATGGATAACGGCACCCGGACGGCCTACCATCCGGACGGCAGCTTCGGCACGCAGCTGTGCGGCGGCAATGACCTTTGCAGCCGGCTCTGCTGCGGGTATCTGGCGCTGAATATGTGCGGCGTGCCCATCATCTGCTGCTGAGAGGGAACGATCCGCCGCCCGGCGGGCGGCTTACTATGAGGAGGAGAGTATCTTGGTCAAAAGTATGACTGGCTACGGCCGCGCCCGTGCCACCCGGAACCTCCGGGATATCACCGTGGAGATCCGCAGTGTCAACAACCGCTTTCTGGACTGCACTGTGAAGATGCCCCGGATGTACGCTTTCGCCGAGGCGGCCGTGAAGGCCCGGGTGCAGAAGGCGGTCTCCCGGGGGAAGGTGGACGTTTTCATCACTGTGGACGCCACGGCGGCGGACACCGTCCAGGTCAGCGTGAATACCGCCCTGGCCGCCCAGTACGCCGAGGCCCTGCGGGCCCTGGCCGCCGTCTGCGGCACGGAGGAGCGCGTTACCCCGGAGCAGCTGGCCCGGTTCCCGGATGTGCTCACCGTCACCAAGGCGGAGGAGGATCTGGAGACCGTCAGCGAAGACCTCTGCGCCGTGGTGGACGAGGCCCTGGATGCCTACAACGCCATGCGGGCGGTAGAGGGGGCGAAGCTGGCCGAGGACATCGGCGGCCGCCTGAGCACCATAGAGGGCCTGGTGGCCCAGGTGGTGGAGCGCTCGCCGGAGACGGTGGGCGAGTACCGCCGCAAGCTCACCCAGCGGATGCAGGAGGTGCTGCAGAACACCGCCATCGATGAGCAGCGGATATTGCAGGAGGCCGCCATCTACGCCGACAAGATCGCCGTGGACGAGGAGACCGTGCGGCTTCTGAGCCATGTGGAGCAGCTGCGGGGGATGCTGCAGCGGGAGAAGCCGACGGGCAAGGACATGGACTTTTTGATGCAGGAGTTCAACCGGGAGTCCAACACCATCGGCTCCAAGTGCTCGGATCTCGCCATCTCCGAGGTGGTGGTGGCCCTGAAGGGCGAGGTGGAGAAGATCCGCGAGCAGGTCCAGAACATCGAGTGATATGAAGCTGGTGAACATCGGGTTCGGCAATCTCATTGCCAGGGAGCGGATGGTGGCCGTGGTGACCCCGGATTCCGCCCCCATCAAGCGTCTGGTGCAGGAGTCCCGGGAGCGGGGCATGCTCATCGACGCCACCTACGGGAGAAAGACCGCGTCCATCTTCATTATGGACAGCGACCATGTGATCCTCTCCGCCCTGCCGCCGGAAAAGCTGGCGCCCCGGCTGGA
>CAKTSC010000247.1 GCA_934597465.1 uncultured Dysosmobacter sp. | reverse complement strand
ACCGGGGTCTTCCCCCAGTTCGCCTCCGGCTATCCCTGGTCCGCCGCCACCATGCAGGTCACCGGCGACACCATCGCCGACCTGACGGAGGATCTGGCCGCCGAGCAGAAGGCCCGGGTCACCTACGATAACATCCTCCGTCTCTCCGACGATCCCGACGTCACCGACGCCATCCGCTTCCTGCGAGCCCGGGAGATCGTCCACTTCCAGCGCTTCGGCGAGGGGCTGCGTCTCGTGAAGGATCGCCTGGGCGAGAAGAACGTCTACTATATGAATCCCAGCTTCGACCAGTGAGCCCCGGAGGCCCTGCGGCCATGCCGCAGGCGCCTTCCCGGCGGCATGGCCCGGAGGGATATTGCATCCCCGAAGGCCGTACCCTAAAAGCAAAACGCCGCGCCGGGATCCCGGCGCGGCGTTTTCTTCACTTCTTCTGCTCCCATTCCTTCAGGGGCTTCAGCTCCTCATAGAGCCGCAGGTAGCTCTGATGACGGCTTTTCTGGATGTCCCCGCGGCGCAGGGCCTCCAGCACGGCGCAGCCCTTCTCCTTGGTGTGGCTGCAGCCCACGAAGCGGCACTGGCCGAGATAGGGCCGGAACTCCGGAAAGGTCTCCGGCAGGTGCTGCTTCAGCTCCCAGTTGAGCTCCTCCGCCTCGAAGGAGGAGAAACCCGGGGTGTCCATGATCTCCGCCCCGTTGGGCAGGCGGAAAAGCTCCACATGCCGGGTGGTGTGACGGCCACGGCCCAGGGCCTGGCTCACCTCCCCCACCTTCAGGGCAAAGCGGGGATCCAGCCGGTTCAGAATACTGGATTTCCCCACGCCGGAGTTCCCTGTAAAGGCAGAGAGCTTGCCGGCGAGAAGTCCCTCCAACTCCGCCATTCTCTCCCCGGTCTCCGCGCTGACACGGAGGGTAGGGAAGCCTGCGGCGGTGTAGATCCGGAAGAGCTCCTCCGCCGGATCCAGGTCGCACTTATTGAGCAGCAGCACCACGCCGCAGTCCTTCAGGGCGGCCACGGCGCTCATCCGGTCGATGAGGAAGGGATCCGTCACCGGGATGGCGCCGGAAGCCACAATGACCATCTGGTCGATGTTGGCCACCGCCGGGCGCTGGAAGGCGTTCCTCCGGGGCAGGATCTCCTCCACATAGCCCTCGCCGCCGCCCAGCTCCCGGACGGCCACCCGATCCCCCACCAGGGGGGAGAGGCCCTCCTTCCGGAATTTGCCCCGAGCCCGGCAGGTCAGGGTCTCCCCCGCCTCCGTGGTCACATAGTAGAAGCCGCTGAGGGCTTTCCCGATCCGTCCCTCCGTCATCCGGCAAAGGAGACGGCGAACTGCTCCTGGAGCACCCCGTCGTAGTAGTAGGTGAGGTAGCCGGTATCCTGGGTGGAGGTGAGCTTCACCGAGACCTGGCCCTGGGAGCAGTCTACGGTCTCGTGGAAGAACTCCACACCGTCCAGCTCCACGCTGAGCTCCACGGTGGCCCGGTCATCCGGCAGGGGGATGTCCACGGTCTTCTCCTTCACCGCCGGAGCGGCGCTGACGGAGAACACGATGGTGCTGCCCTTGGGGACTTCCGTGCTGGGAGCGACGCTCTGCTCTACCACCGTCCCGGCGGGCTGGTCGCTGGCCACCTCCCGGGTCTCCACCACCAGGCCGTAGATGCCCTCGGCGTCGGCCTTGGCCTTCTCCAGGCTCTGCTGCAGGAAGCTGGGCACCGTGACGGGCTCCGGCCCCTTGCTGACCACGAGGACGATGGTGTCCCCCTGGCTCACAGGCTGATCCTTGGCGGGCACGGTGGAGATGACGTTCCCGGCGGGGACTTCGTCGTCATACTCCTCCTGCTGCTCCACGGTGAGGCCGTACTCCTTGATAAGGTCTTTCAGAATGACATACTGGGCGTTGCGGACTTCCAGGCCCGTCACATCCAGCATCACGCCGTCCTCGGATCCGGCGGAGACCACCACGTGGATCACAAGGCCGCTCTTGCGGCTGCTGCCGTCCTTGGGATCCTGGGAGAGGATCACCCCCGCGGGCTGCTCACTCTTCTCCGTGCTGTCCACGGTGATCTCAAAGATGTCCTTGATGCCGGAGAGCTCCATGGCTTCCTCCACGGTATAGCCCGTGACCTTGGGCACGATATACTCCTGGGTGCCGCTGCCGAAGGAGGCGAAGATGGCCCGGAAGAGGAGGAAGATCACCGCGAGGGCCGCCACGAAGCCCACGGCCATCAGAGCCGTGCGGCTGCCGGAGCCGCGCTTTTCGCCCCGCCCCCGGGGCTCCTCGTCGTCCTCCTCTTCCCGCTCCCGGCGATGGGAGGGCTGGGGCCGTGCGGGGGTTGCCGTGTGGGGGGGCTTCTTCAGGAGCCGGGTAGGCTCGTCGGGCTCCTCCATGGAGGGCCGCAGATCCTCCATGGAGAAATCCATGCTGACGCCGGGGTTCTTCCGGAAATCCTCCAGATCCGCGATCATGGCGTCGGCGGAGGGGTAGCGCTTGTTGATATCCTGGGCCATGGCCTTCATGCAGATGAGCTCCAGGGCCTCCGGGATGTCGGGGTTGATCTCCCGGGGGGCCAGGGGGATGGAGCTTAAGTGCTGGATAGCCACGGACACGGCGCTCTCCCCCTCAAAGGGCAGGCGGCTCGTCAGCATCTCATAGAGCACCACGCCGGAGGAGTAGATGTCGCTGCGGGCATCGGCCCGGTCGCCCCTCGCCTGCTCCGGGGAGATATAGTGGACGGAGCCCAGGGCCTCCTGGGTCAGGGTCTGGGCGGAGTTCTCCAGGCACGCAATGCCGAAGTCGGCCACCTTCACGCTGCCATCCCGCAGCACCATGATGTTCTGGGGCTTGATGTCCCGGTGGACGATGCCCCGGCTGTGGGCGTGGGACAGCGCCCGCATGATCTGGGTGATGAAGTGCAGAGATTCCCGCCAGCTGAGCTGGCCCCGCTTCTCCATATACTGCTTCAGGGTGATGCCGTCGATGAGCTCCATGACGAT
>CAKTSC010000246.1 GCA_934597465.1 uncultured Dysosmobacter sp. | reverse complement strand
TTCAGGAAGGCCAGGGTGTTGCCGGAGTCCAGGATGTCCTCCACGATGATGAGATCCCGGCCGGTGATGTCCTGCTGAACATCGTGGGTGATCTGCACCCGGCCGGAGGAGGAAGTGGCGTTGCCGTAGGAGCTGACGGCGATGAACTCCAGGTCGCTCTTGACGGGGCAGGCGCGGATCAGGTCGGACATGAAGACGAAGCAGCCCTTCAGAACGCCCAGGAAGAGAGGTTTCTTCCCCTGGAACTGTTCCGTGAGCTCCGCGCCCATCTCCTTCACCCGGCGGGCGATGTCCTCCTCGGAAAACAGCACCTTCAGGATGTCATGCTCCATTTCGTTGTACATAGTCTCTCTTCTCCTCTATTTTTATTCTTTCTCAGATTCGACGCTAAGGCAGCGGCAGGGCCCGCCGCCGGGAAGGAAGGCCTCGTCCACCCCCAGGGGCCAGACGGCGGCCAGTCGCCCGCCCAGGTAGATCCCCGGCAGGCGGGGGCGGAGGGCGGCGTCCAGGCCCCGGTCCCGGCAGAGGCGCTTCACCGTGCGGCTGCCGCCGCGCTGGCCGGGGAGGGCCAGCCGCTCCCCCCCGGTGAGGGGGGCGACGGTAAGGGGCTCCGGCCCGGCAGGAAGGATCAGGCAGCCGGGGGAGGGGCGATCCCGGAGGGTCAGACGCCAGCCGCCCCAGGAGAGGGACTGGCCGGGGGTCAGGACGGCCCGGGGCAGGGGCGGGACGGCGGGGGCAACGGTGAGAAAGCCGTCCTGCCGCCGGGCGGCCAGGCCGCCGGGGAGGGAGGCTTCCCCGCCCTCCGGCAGCTGCAGGAGGGCGCGGACGTGGGCGGCGGAGAGATCCCGCCGTCCCCCGGCGCTCTCCGCCAGGGCCAGGAGGACGGCCCGCTCCGCCAGGGCCTCCGGCAGGGCGGAAAGGGGGGCGGAGGGGAGGCGGAAGCCGCCCTCCGGCAGGGGTTCCTTCCGGGCGCGGAGGAAATCCCGGGCCAGGGACTCCAGGGCGGCATCCTCCCGGCGGAGGGTGTCCGACGCCCGGGCGATGTTCTCCAGGGCCCGGGGGTTCAGCGTCTCCAGCACCGGGAGAACGTGGTGGCGGAGGCGGTTGCGGGCGGGATCGTCACTGGCGTTGGTCTCATCCTCCATATGGGGGAGGGCATGGAGGGCGGCGTAGTCCGCGAGAAGCTCCGGCGTCAGGGCCAGGAAGGGCCGCAGCAGCCGGGGGGCGTTTTCCCCCCGGCCCAGAGGCCGTTCCGGCGGGATGCCCCGGAGCCCGGCGGAGCCGGTGCCCCGGAGGAGGTTCAAAAGGACGGTCTCGGCATTGTCCCGGGCGTGGTGGGCGGTGCAGACGGCGGGGAAGCCGCCGTCCCGGGCGGCCTGAGCTAGGAAGGCGTAGCGGGCCTGCCGGGCGGCCTCCTCCAGGGAGAGGCCCTGCTCCGCCGCCAGAGCGGGGACGTCGCCCTCCCCGAGAAGGCAGGGGATGCCGTGCTTTTCGCACCAGGCGCGGACGAAGCGGGCGTCCTGCCCGGAGGTGGGGCGGAGGCGGTGGTCAAAGTGGGCGGCGGTAACGGAGATGTCCCGCCGGTGGGAGAGGTAGTGGAGAAGGCACATGGAGTCCCGCCCGCCGGAGACGGCGCAGAGGACGCGCCCGCCCGCCGGGAGCCGTTGACGGAGGAAAGCGGCGGCGGGGGCCATGGCGTTCATGAGCTCAGTCCTCGTCGTCATAGCGCTGATCCAGAGTGGCGAACTGGGTGTACTCGGGCATCCAGCGCAGCTCCACCTTGCCGGTCTCGCCGTGGCGGTTCTTGGCGATGATGCACTCGGCGATGTTGTGCTTCTCGGAGTCCTCGTTATAGTAGTCATCCCGGTAGAGGAACATGACGATGTCGGCGTCCTGCTCGATGGCGCCGGATTCCCGGAGGTCGGAGAGCATGGGGCGCTTGTCGTCCCGCTTCTCGTTGGCACGGGAGAGCTGGGAGAGGCAGATGACGGGGACGTTCAGCTCCTTGGCCATGATCTTCATCATGCGGGAGATGTCGCTGACCACCTGCTGGCGGTTCTCGCCCCGGTTCCCCTTGTCCCCGGCAGAGGTCATGAGCTGGAGGTAGTCGATGACGACTAAGCCCAGGTTATCCAGGCGGCGGCACTTGGCGTTCATGTCCGCCGCGCTGAGCATGGGGTTGTCGTCCACCCGGATATCCAGCTGGTTCAAAACCGACGCGGCAGAGGCGATCTTCTGCCAGTCCGTCTCCCGGAGGTTGCCGGTGCGGAGGCGGTAGTTCTCCACCAGGGCCTCGCCGGAGAGGATGCGGGTCACCAGCTGCTCGGCGGACATTTCCAGAGAGAAGATGGCCACGGTCTTCCGGGAGGAGCGGGCCACGTTCAGGGCGATGTTCAGGGCGAAGGAGGTCTTGCCCATGCCGGGACGGGCGGCCAGCAGCAGGAGGTCGGACTTATTGAGGCCGGTGATCTTGGCGTCCACCGCCGAGAAGCCGGAGGAGAGACCGGGCATGTGATCCTGGCTCTCGGTCATCTCGCCCAGGCGCTCCAGCACGTCCGGCAGGACGCGGCTGATGGGCACCATGTCCTGGGCGCTCTGGCCCCGGCGGACGGCGAAGATCTTCTGCTCTGCGGCGTCCAGGGTGTCCGCCGCGGTGCCGAGGCCCTCCTGCACCATGGCGGTGATCTCCGAGGCGGCGACGGCGACGCCGCGAAGCAGGGCCTTGTCCCGGACGATCTTCACGTACTCCATGACGTTGGCGGAGGTGGGGGTGATCTCCATCAGCTCCGCGAGATAGCGGCGGGTGGTCTGCTCGTCATAGGTGCCGTTTTTCCGCAGCTCCTCCGCCACGGTGATGCCGTCCACCGGCCGGGCGTAGCTGAACATGGAGTAGATGGCCTCAAAGATCTCCCGGTTCTGGCGGAGGTAGAAGTCCCCGGGCTGGAGCTTGTCCATCACGTCCTTGATGCACTCGGGATCGATGAGCATGGAGCCCAGCAC
>CAKTSC010000245.1 GCA_934597465.1 uncultured Dysosmobacter sp. | reverse complement strand
TTGGTGAGCAGCATGCCGAAGGCGATGGGCACCAGCAGCAGCGGCTCGAACTTCTTCTTGATGCCCAGGTACAGCAGGACACAGGCGATGAAGATCATCAGAAGGCACTTCCAGTTCTCCCCCTGGAAAAAGAGGTAGAACCCCGTGCTCTGGAGGAAATTCTGCATTGCGGCCATATCAGCGCCTCCGCTCTCTCACTGCAGGACGCAGAGCAGGGTGCCGGACTCCACCGCCGCGCCCTTGGCGGCCTGGACGGAGGCCACGACGCCGTCCCGGGGGCACATGATCTCGTTCTCCATCTTCATGGCCTCCAGGATCATGAGGACATCGCCCTTCCTCACGCTCTGGCCGGGGATGACGTTCACGGAGAGGATGGTTCCGGGCATGGGGGAGGTGATTCGCTCCCCCTCCCCTGCCGGGGCGGCGGGCGCGGGGGCGGGCTTTTCGGCGGCGGGGGCAGGGGTGGCGGGCGCCGCGCCGGTGATCTCCTCCAGCTCCACCTCGTAGACGGTGCCGTTGACGGTGACTCTGTACTTTCTCATGCTGACTCCTCCTCAGTTGTCCAGTTTCTTCAGGGACAGGATGCGGATGCCGCTGACATCCGTGCCCAGCTCCTCCGCCAGGGCGGCGGAGACGGCGGCCACCAGCTCGCCCCGGTCACCGGTCTCCGCCGGGACGGCGGGGGCGGCGGGGACGGCTTTCCTCCGCTCCGTCCGGCGGCAGACGGCGCTCATCAGGTAGCAGAGGGCCACGATGCAGATGAGCCCGAAGAACACGGTGCCCATGCCCATCAGGCAGACGAATGCGCTGGAATAGTCCATGGTACTTCCCTCCTGGGTCGCCGCGCCCCTCCGGCGGGGGGATCCGGGGCGGCGGCGCCGGTATTCTGGCTTCATTATAGCCGCTGGGCGGGGCTTTGGCAAGGGGCAAACAGGCTCTCTTTGTATAATTTCAATAAAAATTGCAGAAACGCAATCGTTTGCACCCAAAATATTTCTACTGTGCCGGGATCCTTCCCCATCCGGAGCGCGCGGGGCGTTCTCCCCGGGGCGGCTCCCCTTCCCTGCCGTGCGGCGGGCGCGGGGACTTCCTCCTTTGGGACGGCGGCGGAGCCGCTTCCCCGTTCCGGCGGGAGACGGGGAAAGGCCCCGGAACGTCCGTTCCGGGGCCTTGGGGTTTTCAGGGAAGGATGCCGTAGCTCTCCGCGATGCGGCGGAAGGCCGGGAGGGCGCGGCGCAGGCGCTCCTCCGGCACGCAGTAGGCCAGGCGGGCGTAGCCGGGGCAGAGGAACTCCTCGCTGGGAACCAGGAGGACATCCTCCGCCATGCAGCGGCGGGAGAAGGCCCGGCCGTCGCCCTCCGGGGCCCGCAGCAGGAGGTAGAAGGCCCCCTGAGGCTCCGGGAACTGATAGCCCAGCTGCCGGAGGCCGCCGCAGATGAGATCCCGGTTCCGCTCATAGGCGGAGATGTCCGCGGTCTTGCCCAGGCACTCCGCCGCCACCAGCTGGAAGATGGGCGAGACGCAGAGGTGGCCCATGAGCCGGGCGGCTCCCTCCACCGCGCTGCGGAGGGCCTCCCCCTCCGTCAGCTGGGGATGGAAGGCCAGAAAGCCCACCCGCTCGCCGGGGATGGTCAGGGATTTGCTGAAGGAGTAGCAGTACACCGTGTCCCGGTAGAGGGCCGGGAGGAAGGGCACCTCCGCCCCGCCGTAGACCAGCTCCCGGTAGGGCTCGTCCGCCAGAAGGTAGATGGGGTGGCCGATCTCCCGAACCTTGCGCTCCAGCAGCTCCGCCAGGCGGACGAGGTCTTCCCGGGGGTAGACCGCGCCGCTGGGGTTATTGGGGGAGTTCAGGATCACGAGGACGGTCTTGGGGGTGACGGCGGCCTCCATGGCCGGAAGATCCAGCTGGAAGTCCTCCCTCCGGCAGGGGACGGGCTTCACCGCCGCCCCCACGGACTCCACGTAGACCCAGTACTCCGGGAAGGCGGGGGTTGGGATGATGACTTCCTCCCCCGGGGAGAGGAGGGCCCGGGTCAGCAGGGCCAGGCCCGCGGAGGCCCCCGCCGTGAGGATGACATCCTCCGGGGCGTAGGGGACGGCGAACCGCGAGGCCAGGAACTCCGCCGTCCTCGCCCGGACGGCGGGGAGGCCGGAGGCCGGGGCGTAGCCGTGGAGCTTCGGGGCCGGGACGGTATCCAGCAGGCGGCGCAGGGCGGCATGGAGCTCCGGCGGGGGATCCACGCTGGGGGAGCCGATGGCAAAGTCGAAGACGTTCTCCGACCCCACCTCCCCGGCCCGGCTGGCACCGTAGGCGCTGAGGGCGCGGATGGAGGAGCCGCCCTGGCCCCAGCGGAGGACGGATCCTGGGATCATACGCCCACCCCCTTTCCGGCGTTCAGGTAGCCCTTGAGGTAGAGGACGGCCTGGCGATAGCCCTCAAAGCCAAGGCCCATATAGGTCTTGACGCAGGCCATGCCGGCGTAGGACACCTGGCGGAAGGGCTCCCGGGCGCTGACCTGGGACATGTGGACTTCCACCGCCGGGAGGGCCACGGCCTTCAGGGCGTCCAGGATGGCGACGGAGGTGTGGGTGTAGGCGGCGGGGTTGATGACGATGCCGTCCATCTTGCCGTAGGCGGCCTGGATGGCATCCACGATGGCGCCCTCATGGTTGGACTGGAAGAAGGCGAGCTCCACGCCCTCGGTCTTCCCCACCTCCCGGAGGAAGTCCTCCAGGTCGGCGAGGGTGCCCTTTCCGTAGATGCCGGGCTCCCGGAGGCCCAGAAGGTTCATATTGGGGCCGTTGATGACGAGAAGTTTCATGGCAGCACCTCCAGGATCTGGCGGAGGGTCTCCTCCACCGTGCCGTTATTGTCGATGATGTGGTCTGCGAAGCGGGTGTAGGCCGGGGTGCGCTCATGGAGGAGCTCCGAGAGATCCCGGCGCTGGGAGATGGGGCGGCCGTCGGTGGGGAGCTTGCGCCAGTCCCGCTGGAGCCAGAAGATGGTGCCGTTCTGGTGGA
>CAKTSC010000244.1 GCA_934597465.1 uncultured Dysosmobacter sp. | reverse complement strand
TCCTCCGCCTACGTGGGCGAGATGTTCAACTTTATCTCCGGGGCCGTGTTCTCCTTCACGGCGGGCTTCATCTATCAGCGCTTCCGCAGCCACAAGTCCCGGAAGGGGGCCCTTGTGGGCTCTGTCGTGGGCGCGGCGCTGATGGCCGTGGTCTCCCTGCCCCTGAACTACTTCATCGTCTACCCCGCCTATGTGGTGCTCTATGAGATGCCCCTGGAGACCATCGTGGGGCTGTACCAGGCCATCCTGCCCGCGGCGGACAGCCTGTGGAAGTGCCTTTTGATCTTCAACGTGCCCTTCACCTTCTGCAAGGGCATGATCGATGTGGCGTTGTGCTTCCTCATCTACAAACCCCTTTCTCCCCTGCTGCATAAGTGAGTCCCCCACTTCGCTGCCAGCCACAGTCCTGTTGGGATTCCAAAAACCGCCAGCCCCGGAAGGGACTGGCGGTTTGACGTTTGGGGTCAGAGGGCCAGGGGCGGGATGATGGCTTCTTTCCCCCGATCTCAGTCATCAAAAAGCTTGCAGCTGTCCATGCAGTCCGGCCATGGGCCTCCGCATGCCTTACATACTTCCGGTTCTTCGTCCCAGTCCACCTTTCCGTAGATCCGGTATGCTTCCTCATCCTCCTGTCTGCGGGCCTCCTCTTCGTTCTTGGTCAGGCGCTGCATGCTCCTGCGGATACTGCGGCTGACCTTCTCATAGTCAGATGCCCGGCAAATCTCGCCGCAGAGGATGCAGTGGTAAAGCATATAAAGTGAACGAGTACGCTCTGAAGCGCATGCTTGGCCACCAAATCAAGGATATCACCGAGAGCGTCTATACAAAGCGCTCTCCAAACTGGCTTCGAGAGGAAATCGAAAAAATAAAATAGAGTGTTGCGCATGATTCCTTGCAGCATCGCCCGATGGGAACGATGCCACAGGGAGTATGCTGGTAATATGTACGAGCGAACTGTAGAACTAATGTAGAATCCTTGTGTATGCGTACTGTAGAAATAACCTGATTTTAACGGGCTGTTTCCAACTCTTGTTACAACGTTTCCGTCGAGATTATGCCAAATTCGACTTGGCTAAATTCGGTTCAGACTAAGTTCACAATTTGGTATAGATTTTCGGGTCTGTTTCTGCTACACTACGGGAATGCCGAGAGACGGCCATCGAAAACCTGCGAAAAGAGGCTATTTCATGGACACCCAGCCCATTTCTTCCTCCGTGCCCACGGCGGACGGGGCCAGCCCCCTGCCGGAGCGCGAAGTGACCGATATTCCTCCCGCCGCGGACGCGGCGGCTCTCTCCTCTGCGGAAATGGACGCTCCCGCGCCGGAGGCTCCGACGGAAGGCGCCGGAGAGGGCTTTTCCCTGCCGGAGGAGATCCTTCCGGCGGATCCCCCGGAGGAGGAGCTCCTGCCGGAGGATCTGCCAAGCAAGCCCCGGCAGCGACACCGCCCCTTCCAGTGGCTCCGCCGGCGGGAGACCGCCGTGCGGGCGGCCTTCTTCCTGGGGCCCTGGATCTCCTACCTCATGGTGGAGGTGCTGAACAACAATAACCCCTTCACCGCCCACAGCACGGAGCAGGACATTCTGAACCTCATCTGGTATCTCCTGATCTTCTGGGTCTTCCGGATGATGATCGGGCGGCGGGTGCTTGCCGCCGGCGTCAGCGCCGCAGTCTGCTTCCTCTTCGGCCTTGCCAACCACTACGTGCTGTCCTTCCGGGGGCGGATCATCTTCCCCTGCGACCTGCTGACCCTGGATACCGCCGCCGCCGTGGCCAAGAGCTATGACTACGCCCCCGACCGGGAGATCTGGATCGCCCTGGGGATCCTGGGCGGGTATCTCGCCATTCTGCTGCTGGCCCACGCGGCGTACCATCCCAAGGGCCGCCAGAAGCTGGAGCGAAAGCTCTTCTGGGGGAGCCTCGCGGCCATGGCGGTATACCTCTTTGCCTTCTTCTTCACGCCGCTGCTGCCTACCATCGGCATCTACACCCAGCAGTGGCGGACCCAGCAGAACGGTTTCCTGCTGAACTTCACCACCGCCATCCGCTACAGCTTCGTCTCGGAGCCCGATGGCTATGACGCCGACAAGGTGGCCCAGACCGCCCGGAGCTACCGCTCCCAGTCCGTGACGGACGCCGGGGAGCTGCCGGAAAACCTCATCTTCATCATGAACGAGTCCTTTGCGGACCTGACGGCGGCCTTCCCCAACCTGGAGCTCTCGGAGGACCCCCTGGCTTTCTACCACTCCCTGACGGAGAACACCGTCAAGGGCACCATGATCTCCCCCGTCACGGGCGGCGGCACCGCCAACGTGGAGTTTGAGTATCTCACGGGGGATTCCCTGGCGTTCCTGCCCTCCTCCACCGTGGCCTATCAGCTCTACCTCTACGATGGCTGCCCGTCTCTCGTCTCCCAGGCGAAGGATCTGGGCTACCACACCATCGCCTTCCACCCCTACCTCTCCTCCGGCTGGAACCGGACCTCCGTCTACCCCTGGCTGGGCTTTGACGAGGTGCATTTCCAGGAGGATGTGCAGGACCCCCAGTACATCCGGAACTATGTCAGCGATCTCTCGGATTATGAGCAGCTCTTCCGCTGGACGGAGGAAAGCGCCGGCCCTACCATGATCTTCAACGTCACCA
This sequence comes from uncultured Dysosmobacter sp., assembly GCA_934597465.1. Lineage (GTDB taxonomy): Bacteria > Bacillota > Clostridia > Oscillospirales > Oscillospiraceae > Oscillibacter. Next base: position 382 of record CAKTSC010000244.1, on the reverse strand, counting down.
TGCAGAACCACAGCGGCTACTCCCAGGGCTGGAACAACCTCTCCGGGGATGTCACCGTCACCGGCGGGGCCAAGCCCTCCAGCATCACGACCCAGTACTTCTCCCTGATGAAGGAGAGCGACCAGGCCATCCAGGCCCTGGTGGAACACTACTCCCAGGTGGACGAGAAGACCCTGATCGTCTTCTTCGGGGACCATCAGCCGCCTTTGGGGAACACCTTCTTTGAGACCCTTTACGGCAAAAAGCTGGATGAGCGGGACCCGGAGGAGGTCCAGCAGGCCTATGAGACGCCGTTTTTCATCTGGGCCAACTATGACATCCCGGAGCAGGACGACCTGCGCATCTCCTCCAACTACCTGGGCGTCCTGGCGGCGGAGGTGGC
>CAKTSC010000243.1 GCA_934597465.1 uncultured Dysosmobacter sp. | reverse complement strand
CGCAGGCACATGATGATGGCGACGGCATCATCCGAACCGGTGTCCGTATCGATGATGAACTTCCGCATGAGAGGATCACTCCGTTTCTTTCGTATTCTGCCCCGATGGTACCACATTCCGCCGGAAAAGGCAATGGAAAAGCCGGAGGGCCCCAAGACCCCCCGGCGGGGAAACGCGCTAGTCCGAAAGCGCCCGCTTCTTGATGCCCGAGACGATGCCCATGGCGGCATAAAGGGCCAGGAGGGACGAGCCGCCGTAGCTGAAGAAGGGCAGGGTCAGTCCGATGACCGGCAGGACGAAAAGGCACATGCCCACATTGGAGAGCACCTGGAAGATCAGCGTCCCAGCGACACCCACGCAGACGTAGGAGGAGAAGGGCGTCTTGGCGTGGCGGGCCACCTGCAGGCAGCGAAGGATGATGGCTGCCTCCAGCAGCAGGATCGCAACGCAGCCCACAAGCCCCAGCTCCTCCCCCGCCACAGCGAAGATGAAGTCCGTATACCGGAAGGGCAGCACGCCCCGGCCCGCCTGGCTCAGGCGGCCGTGGAAGAGGCCCTGGCCGAAGAGCCCGCCGGAGCCGATGGCCAGCATCCCCCGGATCTGCTGGTAGCCCGTGTTGGTGGGATCATAGCTGTGATCCAGCACCACCCGGAAGCGATCCAGCATGTAGCTGGGGATCAGATCCAGCTTGTAGGCGGCAAAGCACACCCCGGCAAAGCCGCCCAGGCCCACGGCGAACCAGCGCCAGGCCATCCCGGCGGCCAGGGCCATGGCCAGGAAGACCCCCACGTAGACCAGGGCGCTGCCCATGTCCTTGGAGATGACGAAGATGAGCCCCAGCATGAAGGCCACATGGGCCGTGGGCTGGATGGCGGCGCGGAAGGTGGTGAGGTTATGCTCCCGCTCCCAGACCTGCTGGAACTGCCAGGCCAGCAGCAGAATGAAGGTGATCTTCACGATCTCCGTGGGCTGGATGGCCATGGGCATCCAATCGAACTGGATCCAGGCCTTGTTGCCGTAGCGCTCCCTGCCGAAGGGCACCAGCAGGCAGATAAAGCCCACGTTGAAGGCGAAGAACCACTTCCAGTGGCGGATGAGCTCCTCGGTATCCACCATGGAGAGGATGAAGTAGGCGATGATGCCCAGGCCCATGGCCGCGGTCTGCACCAGCAGCATCTTCATGGCGTCTGAGCGATCCATGTAGCGGGTGCAGCTGTAGATCAGCACAAGGCCAAAGAGCGTGGCCCCCACGCACAGGCCCAGCAGCACCAGATCCGCCTGCTGGAAGAAGTCCCGGATGGCATTTTTCAATCGGTTTCCCATGGATCGGCTCCGTTTCCTTATCGTATGCGGGCTAAGGCCCGGCGGTTTCAGCGGCAGGGCACAAAAGCCCAGTATGGGAAGAGTATACCACAGTTTTCCCCATCTGTAAACGCCGGGCGCTCCCGGCGGGGAAATTTCCCGGGAAACCCTTTGCCTTCTGGGCCCTCCTATGATATACTGGGACAAATGAACGGAAACGAAAGGTGCGGAAATGCCATGGAATACCTCTCTCACAGCGTGGAGGAGACGGAGGCCCTGGGGGAAGCTCTGGGGAAAAAGCTGAAGCCCGGGGCAGTGGTGGCCTACTTCGGCGGTCTCGGCATGGGGAAGACCGTCTTCACCCGGGGCCTTGCCCGGGGCCTGGGCTGCACCGAGCGGGTGACGAGCCCCACCTTCACCATCGTGAATGAATACCCGGGGCGCATCCCCCTCTACCACTTTGACATGTACCGCCTGGCGGACTCCGACGCCCTCTTTGACATCGGCTGGGAGGACTACCTGGCCGCCGGCGGCGTCTGCGCCGTGGAGTGGAGCGAGCAGGTGGAAGACGCCCTGCCGCCGGAGAGCATCCGCGTGCGCTTTGCCCGCCGGGCGGAGGCTGACGACTGGCGGAGCATCATCATCGAGGAGGAGAAGCTGTGAGGATCCTGTCTATCGAAACTTCGGCCAAGGCCTGCTCCGCCGCCGTGACGGAGGACGGGGCGCTGCTGGCCGCCGCCTTCCAGTGCAGCGGCCTCACCCACAGCCGCACCCTCATGCCCATGGTGGAGGGGATGCTGAAAAACGCCGATCTGACCCTTTCCTCCTGCGATGCTGTGGCTGTGGCGGTGGGCCCCGGCTCCTTCACCGGCATCCGCATCGGCGTGGCCGCCGCCAAGGGATTGGCCTTCGGGGCGGGGATCCCGGTGATCGGCGTCTCCACGCTGGAGGCCATGGCTACGGCCCTTGCCCACTGGGACGGGCTCGTGATCTGCGCCATGGATGCCCGGCGGCAGCAGATCTACAACGCCAACTTTGCCGCAAAGGTCGGAACTCTCACCCGTTTGACGGAGGATCGGGCCATTGCCCTTTCCGAACTTGTGAAAGAAGTCGAAAATGACGAAAGGCCGAAAATAATCGTTGGAGATGGCGGGCGGCTGTGCTATAATGCTCTGTCGGAGCAGGGGATCCCCTGTTTCCTGGCGCCGCCCCATCTCCTGCACCAGAGCGCCGCGGCCGTGGGTCTCGCGGCGAAGGAAGCCCTCCGCCGGGGGGAACAGCCGGTCTCTGCCCAGGAGCTGCTGCCGGTCTATCTGCGCCAGGCGCAGGCGGATCGTTTGCGGAATCAAAATTGAAAAGGAGCTGTCGAAATGAGCGGAACGGTACAACATGTCGGAACGGTACACATCATGGATCATCCCCTGGTGGCTCACAAGCTGACCATCATGCGGGACAAGAACACCAGTGTCAAGGACTTCCGGGAGCTGGTCAGCGAGATCGGAATGCTGATCACCTACGAGGCCACCCGTGACCTTCCCCTGACCACCAAGGAGATCGAAACTCCGCTCTGCAAGGCAGAGATGCCCACCCTGGCCGGTAAGAAGTTCGCCGTGGTGCCCATCCTCCGGGCGGGTCTGGGCTTGGTGGACGGCGTCCTCCGGATGGTTCCCTCCGCCCGCGTGGGCCACATCGGCATGTACCGGGACGAGGAGACCCTGGAGCCCCACGTCTACTTCTGCAAGAT
>CAKTSC010000242.1 GCA_934597465.1 uncultured Dysosmobacter sp. | reverse complement strand
GTGGCCAAGCGCATCATCCGGCTCATCAACTCCCTGGCCGACCAGATCGACCACGACCCCATCTGCCGGGACAAGCTCCAGGTGGTCTTCCTGGAGAACTACCGGGTGTCCCTTGCCGAGCACCTGATGCCCGCCAGCGAGGTCTCCCAGCAGATCTCCACCGCCGGCAAGGAAGCCAGTGGCACCGGCAACATGAAGTTCATGATGAACGGCGCCCTGACGGTCGGCACTCTGGACGGCGCCAACGTGGAGATGCACGATCTCCTGGGGGATGAGAACATGTTCCTCTTCGGCCTCCACGCCGACGAGGTGACGGAGCTGAAGGCCGCGGGCTACGTGCCCCAGCGCTACTACGCCCGGGATCCCGTCCTGGCCCGCTGCCTGGACGCTTTGCGGAAGGGTTTCCGGGACGGCGTCAGCTACGAGGATCTCTGCCAGCGGCTCTTAATGGGCTGCGGCGGCAGCCCCGCCGACGAGTACCTGCTCCTGGCGGATTACGCCTCCTACTGCGCCGCCGAACAGCGCATGGTGGAGACCTACGGGGACGCCGGGAAGTGGAACCGCATGAGCCTTCTCAACATCGCCCGCAGCGGCACCTTCGCCGCCGACCGCGCCGTCCGGGAGTACGCGGACAATATCTGGCACGTGAGTCATCGTTGAATGGCGCTGCCATTCAACGATGAGAGCCGAGGGGGAGGCGGCAAATGCCGCCTCCCCCTCGGGAGCCCCGCCGGCACTGCCGGAGGGGCTTCGCACTGCGCTTTGGCGCGAAACGGCTCCAGCCCCAAGGGGCTGGAGCCGTTTCACACGTCGCTTCGTGAGAGGGATTTTCCGTCACGTACACGCCGCGACGAAAAATGATTTGGGTTCTTTCCGCCGGGGGCGGAAACCAGGAAGGGGCTCCGCCCCCTTCCTGGACTTTTCCGGAGACGAAGGACGGGGGACGGGCGCGTGCGCTTCGCTGTGCGCCGGAGACGGGGGATTCACTCCACCGGATTCTCCAGCACCCCAATCCCTTCGATCTCGCAGCGCACCACATCCCCCGTCCGCAGGAACCGGGGCGGATCGAAGCCCATGCCCACCCCCGCCGGGGTGCCGGTGGCGATGACGGTGCCCGCCTGGAGCGTCATGCCCCGGGAGAGCTCCGCGATCACATAGGGGATGGAAAAGAGCAGCCGGTCGGTGACGGAATCCTGCCGCAGCTCCCCGTTGACGTAACACCGGATGGCCTGGGCCGGGGGCCAGGCGAACCCGTCCGCCGTCACGAGGCACGGGCCCATGGGGGCAAAGCCGTCCAGCCCCTTGCCCAACGTCCACTGCTTGTGGCCGGTCTGCAGATTCCGGGCGGAGACATCGTTCAAAATGGTGTAGCCGAAGACGCAGTCCCGGGCTTCCGCCTCCGTGACATGGCAGGCGTCCCGGCCCAGCACCACCGCCAGCTCCACCTCGTAGTCCAGACTCTCCACCATGTCCCAGTGGCCGGGGATGGCCTCCCCGGGCCCGGGGCAGCGGTTGGCCCGCTTGGTGAAGTAGACGGCCCGGTTGTCCCGGGTGAAGGCGGCGGCATCGAAGCGCTCCGCCTCCGCCTTGTGCTGCTGATAGTTCATGCCCAGGCACAGGATGTCCTGCCGGGGCTGCGGGATGGGCGCGAGAATGCGGACATCGGAAAGCCGCAGCACCTCGCTGCCCTCCGCCGCCAGAACGGCCGCCCGCCGCCCGGGCTCGTCCGCCAGCAAGGCGTTCATGCTCCCGTAGGGCAGCACGCGCAGATGCCCCTCCGCCGTCTCCCGGCAGACCAGGCTCCGCCCCTGGAATTCCGCAGTATAAAGTTTCATCGAAAGACCTCCCATTTCGCGGTTTTCGCCCCAGTATAGCACGCTCTCCCCGGAAAGTCCACGCCCCCCTTTACAAAGGCCGCTGGGGATGCTATGATAATCTTAGAGTAATATCGTCCGCAAGGGACGAGACCTCGAATTTTTGAAGGTGGAAGGACGGGCCTTCGCGGCGGGTGCCTTCCAGGGAAAGGAAATCAAACATGGAAGTCACGCAAGGCGTTCGTTTCGACACACTGAACCTCTCACCGGAGATCATGAAAGCCCTGGAGAAGCGGGGCATCGAGCTCTCCACCCCCGTCCAGGCCGGGTGCATCCCCCCCATGATGGAGTGGAAGGACGTGGTGGCCAAGGCCCCCACCGGCACCGGCAAGACCTTTGCCTACGGCATCCCCATCGTGGAGCACATCGACCCGGAGGACGAGACCGTCCAGGCCGTCATCCTGGCCCCCACGAGAGAGCTGGCCATCCAGATCACGGAGGAGCTGCGGGATCTTGCCGCCTTCCGGCCCGGCGTCCGCACCGTCTGCCTCTACGGCGGCGCCCCCATCGGCAAGCAGATCGACACCCTGAAAAAGCACCCCCAGATCGTGGTGGCCACCCCCGGCCGCCTCTCCGACCATATGAAGCGCCGCACCGTCCGGGTGGATACCGCCCAGACCGTGGTGCTGGACGAGGCCGACCGCATGCTGGACATGGGCTTCATCCACGACGTGACCCGCCTCCTGGATCGCATGAACAAGCGGAAGAACCTGGGTCTCTTCTCCGCCACCATCTCCCGGGAGGTCATGGACATCTCCTGGGTCTACCAGCGGGACCCCGAGGAGATCACCGTCCGGGCGGACGAGCAGAACAAGCCCGACATCAAGCAGTTCCGCATGGAGGTGGAGAGCAACGGCAAGGCCGACGCTATCACCAAGATCCTGAAGGAGACCGGCTTTGACCGCTGCATGGCCTTCTGCAACACCAAGGGCAACACCGAGCGCATCTGCAAGTTCCTGCAGATGCGGGGCGTCAACGCCGAGTGCATCCACGGCGACATCCCCCAGAAACGCCGGGAGGAGGTCATGAACCGCTTCCGCCAGGGGCAGATCGCCGTCTTCGTCTCCACGGACGTGGCCGCCCGGGGCATCGACGTGGACGATGTGGACATCGTCTTCAACTGCGACATCCCCGACGAGAACCAGGACTACGTCCACCGCATCGGCCGCACCGGCCGGGCCAAGCGCCAGGGCGTGGC
>CAKTSC010000241.1 GCA_934597465.1 uncultured Dysosmobacter sp. | reverse complement strand
GAGACCCTGCTCTACTCCCCGGAGCTGAAGTTCTACTCCAACCGGGTGAAGATGGACGAGCACTTCCGCACCAACCTTCAGGGTCTCCACTGCCTGGGCGACTCCTCCGGCTGGACGCGGGGCCTCATGATGTCCTCCGTCATGGGCGTCCTCATGGGCCGGGAGCTGGTAGGGGAGGAGTAAAGTCTTCCTACTTGCCAGCACCGGAAAAACTGCGGTTTTCTGTGAATTCACCCACCCGAAGCCGGAAGAACACCCCCCACCGGGGCCGCCCATCCGGGCGGCCCCGGTTCTTCCTCCCGGAAAAGGTCGGCCTTTCCGGAATTTTCCCTCTCCGCCCCTTGACTTTTCCGCGTCAAAGCTTTAAAATGAAAAAGCCGTGCTGAGGAAAGCGGCACGGCAGGGGAGCCCGTAAACGGGCTCTTTCGTTTATGGAAAAGAAAGAGCCGGGCGCGCCCCGGCGGAGAGAGGAAACAACATGAACAAGCACGCGAAAACCAAGAGCTTTGCCAGCCGCTGGGGCTTCATCCTGGCATCGGTGGGCTCCGCGGTGGGCATGGCCAACGTCTGGGGCTTCCCCAATAAGATGGGCAGCAACGGCGGCGGGGCCTTCCTTTTGATCTACCTTCTGTTCGTCGCCATCTTCAGCTACGTGGGTCTCCCGGCGGAGTTCGCCATGGGCCGCCGGGCGGGCACCGGCACCCTGGGGGCCTATGAGAACGCCTGGGCTACCCGCGGCAAAGCCATGGGGAAGGCCGGCGGCATCCTGGGCTGGCTGCCTCTGGCGGGTTCCCTCTGCATCGCCATCGGCTACGCCGTTATCGTGACCTATGTTCTGAAGGCCCTGGTGGACTCCCTTCTCGGTACCCTTCTGACGGCGGACGCCGCGGAGTGGTTCGGGGCGTTTTCCTCCACGCCGTATTCCGTGATCCCTTACCACGTCATCGTGGTGGTGGGCACCCTCCTGACCCTCTTTCTGGGGGCCCACAGCATCGAGAGGACCAACAAAGTGATGATGCCTCTTTTCTTCCTCATCTTCCTGGTGCTGGCGGTGCGGGTGGCCTTCCTGCCCGGCGCGGCGGATGGGTACCGCTTCATGCTCACCCCCCGCTGGGAGGCTCTCAAGGACCCCATGATCTGGATCTGGGCCATGGGCCAGGCATTCTTCTCCCTCTCCGTCACCGGCAGCGGCATGATCGTCTACGGCGCCTACCTTTCCAAGGACGAGGATGTGGTGGACGTGGGCCAGCACACCGCCCTCTTTGATACCATCGCGGCGGTGGTGGCGGCTCTCGTCATCATTCCCGCCTGCTTCTCCTACGGGCTGGATGTGGGCGCGGGCCCCAGCCTCCTCTTCGTGACCCTGCCCACCATCCTGCAGGATATCCCTCTGGGCCGCCTCTTCGCCGTGATCCTATATGTCGCCATGATCTTCGCGGGCGTCAGCTCCCTGCAGAACATGTTCGAGGCCGTGGCGGAATCCCTGATGCACAAGTTCCCCAAACTCAGCCGCAGCTGGACGCTGGCCATCCTCTGCGTCCTCTGCCTGGGCTTCGGCATCGGGATGGAGACCATCAACAAGTGGGGCCCCTGGATGGATCTCGTCTCCATCTACATCATTCCCATCGGCGCCACCCTGGGAGCCGTGTCCTGGTTCTACGTGATGCGGAAGGACGAGCTCCTCTCCGCCGTCAACACCGGCAGCGGCAAGACCCGAGGCACCCTTTGGTACAGCGTGGGGCGCTATGTCTATGTGCCCCTTGCGGCCATCCTCTGCTGTGTGGCCCTTTTCCTGCACGTGGCCTTCTGAAAAACCAGCCGGGCGGGGGAGACTCCGCCCGGTTTTTGGCTGAAAATCCGCCGAAATCCGTTGACAAATCCGGGGAAACGGATATAATAGTCAGGTAATCGGAAAAGACGCTGCGAACAAGTCAGCTTCACGAAACCGGCTCAGCGAGAGGGGAGAGGGTGCGAGCCCCTTGCCAAGGCCGTGAAGCAGCCCCTTGGGAGCGCTCCGTGAGGAACGGATCGGCTCATCCCCGTTACCGGATGGCGTAAGATGCCTCCTGCGGGAGGATAATTAGGGTGGTACCGTGAAGCCATGCTTCGCCCCTATTCGTGGGGGCGAAGCATTTTTTATTGGAAAGGGGAGACCCCATGGCAAGAACGATCATCGATATGTCCCAGAGTCCCCGTGCCGGGCAATTCGCCTACTTCTCCGCCATGGCGGATCCCTGGGCCGGGGCCACCGTGATGGTGGACATCACGGACTTCCTGCCCGCCATCCGGGCGCGGGAGCTGCCCTTCTTCCTGAGCTTCCTCTTCGCCGTCACCCGGGCGGGCAACGCCGTGCCGGAGCTGCGCCGCCGCCTGCTGCCGGACGGCACGGTGGTGGAGTACGACCTCTGCCAGCCTTCCTACACCGCCATGAAGCCGGACGGCGCCTACGTCTATGTGGACGTGGACGGCGGGCTTCCCGACCTCCGCACCTTCTGCGCCCAGGGAAAGGCCAACCAGGCCGCCGCCATCGAGAAGGGCACCCTGGAGGAGGGGGGAGACGTGCTGGATCACTTCTTCATCTCCAGCGTCCCCTGGCTCCCCTACGTGCAGATCAAGCTCCCCGGCGGCATGCCGGGAGACAGCCACCCCCGGATCTCCTGGGGCCAGTACCGGGATGAGAATGGCCGGGTCCAGATCCCCGTGACCCTCTATGTCCACCACGCCCTGGCGGACGGTCTGCACATTTCCCGCTTTTTTGAAAACCTCCGGCGCGAGCTGGATGCCATCACCAATAATAAAGAAATTTAACGATAAAGGAGAGTAACCACCATGTCCCATCCCTACTACGGCCTCAACGAGCTGCGGGAGATGTTCCTCAGCTACTTTGAGCAGAAGAACGGCCACCTGCGTCTGCCCAGCTTCTCCCTGATCCCCCAGAACGACAAGTCCCTGCTCCTTATCAACGCCGGTATGGCTCCCATGAAGCCCTGGTTCAAGGGCGAGGAGGAGCCACCCCGTCACCGGGTCTGCACCTGCCAGAAGTGCATCCGCACCGGCGACATCGACAACATCGGCCACAC
>CAKTSC010000240.1 GCA_934597465.1 uncultured Dysosmobacter sp. | reverse complement strand
GTGGACGCCTACCTCCGCAAGTACGCCCAGCGGCAGGGGGCCTTCCCCGGCTACATGCGGGCGCTGAACCTGCCGGAGCGGCTGCCCGCCCCGTCGGAGGAGAAGTACCTGGCCGCCTGGCAGGACATGGGCTTCCCGCCGGAGACGGTGGCCGCCGCCTACGACAAGACCGTGCTGCGCTGCGGCGAGTTCCGCTGGGCGTACTGCAACGGCATTCTGAAGAAGTGGCACCAGGCCGGGCTTCACAGCCTGGCCCAGGTGGAGAAGGGCGACCGCCCGGCAAAGCCCCGGGAGAAGGCGCCGCCCGCGCCGGAGGGGCGGCAGCAGGAGGATCTCTCCTGGATGCGCCAGTACATCCGCCGGCGGGATGGGGAGGAGTGAGCCATGGCATACGACGGCAGGATCCTGCGCCGGGCGCAGGAGAAATACGACGAAGACCGGGCCCGCCATGAGGCGGAGGCCCAGCGGCGGCGGGAGGCCATCTTCCTCCGCCAGCCCCGGCTCCGGGACATCGACCGGGAGCTGAAGGCCACCATGGCCAAGATCATCCGCTCCGCCCTGCTGCGGGGGACGGATCCCGCCGGGCCCATCGAGGTGCTGCGGGATGAAAACCTGAGCCTGCAGGCCGAGCGCTCCGCCCTGCTGCGGGGCATGGGCCTTCCCGAGGACGCATTGGAGGAGAAGCCCCTCTGCCCCCTCTGCGGGGACTCCGGCTACCGCTCCGGCGGCGAGGTCTGCCGCTGCCTGCGGGAATACTACGCCCGGGAGCAAAAAAAGGAGCTCTCCCGGCTGCTGGATCTGGGGAGCCAGAGCTTTGAGAGCTTCTCTTTGGACTGGTACTCCGAGGAGGAGCGGCCGGAGCTGGGGATCTCCGACCGGGAGAACATGGACAGGACGCTGCGCACCTGCCGCCGCTTTGCGGAGAACTTCGTCCCCGGAAAGAGCGACAGCCTGCTGCTCTTCGGCGCGCCGGGGCTGGGGAAGACCCACCTCTCCGCCGCCATCGCCCGGGAGGTCTGCGACCGGGGCTGCTCCGTGGTCTACGACACGGCGGGCCACGTCTTTTCCCGCTTTGAGGCGGAAAAGTTCGACCGGGAGGAAGACGGCAGCGTGGAGCGCATCCTCCGCTGCGACCTTCTGATCCTGGACGACCTGGGGACGGAGATGACCACGAGCTTCGTCATCAGTGCCCTCTACCAGATCGTCAACACCCGGCTGCTGGAGCGGCGCTCCACCATCATCTCCACCAACCTGCGGCCCGACCAGATCGCCGCCCGCTACTCCCCCCAGATCGCCTCCCGGGTGGAGGGGGAGTATCAGGGACTGCCCTTCTTCGGCCGGGATATCCGCTTACAGAAGCGGGGCTGAGGCCCCGCTGGGAGGGAGAGCCGTATGGGAGAGCTTTTGAACCGGGCCATCCTCTTCGCCGTCCGCGCCCACGACGGGCAGCGCCGGAAGGGGGGCAACATCCCTTATATCCTCCATCCCCTGGAGGCCGCGGCCATCGCCGCCACGCTGACGGAGGATGAGGAGGTGCTGGCCGCCGCCGTGCTGCACGACGTGGTGGAGGACACCGGCACGCCGCTGGCGGCCATCCGGGCGCAGTTCGGCGAACGGGCGGCGGCGCTGGTGGCCGCCGAGAGTGAGGATAAGCGGGAGGGCCTGCCCGCCGGGGAGACCTGGCGCATCCGCAAGGAGGAGACCGTCCGGCGGCTGGAGACCGCCTCCCGGGAGGAGAAGATCCTGGTGCTGGCGGACAAGCTCTCCAACCTCCGCTCCCTCTATCAGGGGGAGCTGGCGGCGGGGGACGCCCTCTGGCAGCGCTTTCATCAGAAGGACAAGGGGCAGCACCGCTGGTACTATGAGAGCATCGGGGCGCGCCTGGGGGAGCTTGCCGGAACGGCGGCCTATCAGGAATATCGGGCGCTGCTGACGCGGGTCTTTGGGGAATGATCCCGGGTTTGCTTTGGAAAAGATCAGAGAAAACGCCCCCGGCCAGTGGCCGGGGGCGTTCCTTATTCTTCTACCACGGGCGGTTTCACGGGCTCGGGGGTGGGGATGGGGTTGTCCGGAGAGCCGGGCTCGGGGGTGACGGGCTCCAGGGTGCCGCCGGTCTCGCCGCCTTCGCCGGGATCCGTGATCTCGCCGTCGCCGCCGGTGGGCAGGGCCGGGCCCCGGAGGATGACCTTGTTCCGGGACTTATAGTCGCTGACGGCCTCCAGGGTACTGGAGATGAGGTTGCCGTTCCGGTCGTAGAGATTGCGGTAGGAGCGTACCTTGTGGCCGGTGTAGGGGGTGGTCTTCACCCGCTCCGTGCCGGGGGCCAGGGTGGGATCGTCCTCGTAGACGGTCTCATAGGGGGTGTCGGAGAGCTTCTCCGTGGTCATCTTCACGGTGACATCGTCCACCTTGGTGCCGTAGATGGTGACGGTCAGGTAGCCGCCGGAATAGCGGGTCTCGATCTTGATGGGGTAGTTGGTGTCGTTGGCGAACTGGTAGTCCGGCCCGCCCCAGGAGACGGTGGCGTCCAGGCCCCAGGTGATGTAGCTGGGGGCGTAGCGGTGGGCGTAGCGCTGGACGATCTCCAGGTTGGAGCGCAGGCACGCGAGATACAGCGTGGAGGAGGTCTGGCAGATGCCGCCGCCGATCTCGTCCACCGTCTCGCCCTTGACGTAGGCGGGGGCGGGCTGGTAGCCCCGGGCGGCGGTGCGCTGGCCCACGGCGCCGTTATAGGAGAAGACCTCGCCGCAGTTGAGGACGTAGCCGTTGATGGTGGAGGCGGAGAGCTTCACGTTGCTGATGCGGGCGGCGGTGCCGGAGACGTGGGTGCGGCAGGTGCCAAGGACATCCCGGAAGAGGACGCCCTTGAGCTCCTCCGCCGTGACGGCGGGGCGCTGGATGTCCGCCGGGACGGCCACGGTCTCGCCGGGCTGGGCGGCGTCCAGCAGGGTCTGGGCCTGGGCCACGTCGAACTCCGCACCCAGCTGCTCCGCCGTGATGGATTTCGTGGCGGGGTCGTAGCCGGCGTTCTTCATCTCCCCGGCCACGGCGTCGTGGATGTCCTGGGCGGAGAGCACGTCGGCGG
>CAKTSC010000239.1 GCA_934597465.1 uncultured Dysosmobacter sp. | reverse complement strand
GCGCTGACGAAAAAGTATGTGGATGTCACGGAGCTGACGCAGACGATTGTCAACGAGTATATCAAGAAGATCATCATTCACGCACCGGATAAGTCTGGCGGCAAGCGCAGACAGAAGGTGGAGATTTTCTTCAACTTCGTGGACGATGTGGATATTCCCGTATTGGCAGAACCCATGATTGCAGAATCTACCCTTGGACGCAGAAAAACGGCGTGACCTTAACGGTCACACCGTTCTCTGCCCCAACCGCAAGACTTATAGTTCCTTACGACTGTTAAGCCTTGATGCGCCTGGCTTTGCGCCAGACGCATCTATACCGGTAATTCTTTATGGTACGCCCGACTGGATTCGAACCAGCGGCCTTTAGAGTCGGAGTCTAACGCTCTATCCAACTGAGCTACGGGCGCATATTTGATTGTGGGTTTCTGCGATAGTAGTCAAATAGTAGTCAACAACTAACTATTTTTTCTCTGCCGTTCCCGCAAACGCAGGTGCGGCAAGGCTTTGCGCCATATCTCAACTGGAGACGCCTGAAATGTCGGAGTCCGTCACTCTAGCCAACTGAGCTACGGGCGCAAAGAAACTTTGGATCCGCGCCGAAGCGGCGCTCCTCCAGAGCATGGGTCATTATAGCAGAGAAATCCCCGCCTGTAAAGCCCCAAGCGGAGAAAATTTTTCGACCCGCCGGACTTTCGGCGGATTCCCGCTTCCATTTCCTTCGTGAATCGATTGACAGACGGCTCACTTTACGTTACAATAAGAATCGCTAAATAATAAACAAACGAAGCGGGCCCCGCCCGCGGGATTTGTTTGAGGAGTGATACTGACCATGAAGCGGGAAAATATCTCTGATGCCGTCATCCGCCGCCTGCCCCGTTACTACCGTCACCTCACCGAGCTCTGCGAGCGCGGCACCGTGCGCATCTCCTCCCACCAGCTGGGGCAGGAGATGAACATCACCGCCTCCCAGATCCGCCAGGATCTCAGCTGCTTCGGCGAGTTCGGCCAGCAGGGCTACGGCTACAACGTAGAGGAGCTCCGGGGCGAGATCGGCCACATCCTGGGGGTGGATCACAACCACCACCTCATTGTCATCGGCGCCGGCAACCTGGGCCACGCCCTGCTGCGCAACTTCCCCTTCGCCGCCACCGGTTTCACCGTGGACGCCGCCTTCGACGCCTCCCCCGAGCTGGTGGGCACCACCATCAACGGCGTCGCCGTCCATCCCGCCAGCGAGCTGGAGACCTTCATCCGGGAAAACCCGGTGGACGTGGTGGTGCTGACCATCCCCCAGAACGCCGCCCAGAACACCGCCAACCGCCTCATCGACCTGGGCATCCAGGGCTTCTGGAACTTCACCAACGTGGAGCTCACCTCCACCCGGCCCAACGTCAAGATCGAGAACCTCCACTTTGCGGACAGTCTCCTGGCCCTCAGCTACCGCATCGCCAATCCTTGACGGGCCCGGGCTATGAAACGAAGATCTTTCCTCCCGCCGGCGCTCTTCCTGCTGTGCTCCCTTCTGGTGATCGCAGCGGCGGCCGCCGGCGGCGACGCTTCCGACCCCCTGGTCTCCCTCTCCTACCTGGAGAGCCGCTTCCCCCAGACGGTGGATGTCCGGCTGGAGACCGCCCTCTCCCAGTCCGACCAGCGGCTGAAGGATCACCTGGCCCAGACCCCCGGGGAGGATGGCTCCGGTGCCGCCGCGGCCGATACCTGGACGGAGCGGCGGCTGAAAAGCGGCGACACCCTCCGGGGCGGCACCGGCCTCAGCGTCCTGCCGCTGGCGGGAGAGGTGAAGGTCAGCTTCCCCTCCGGCGCGGTGGTGGATGTCACTGCCGGGAAGGAGGTCGCCAGCGGCGCGGCCCTGACCCGGGATCACCGCTACCTGGTGGCGGAGGATACCGCCGCCGTCTTCTCCGTCTCCTCCCCGACCGCCGTGCTGGACTGGCAGGGCAGCGGCAGCTTCACCCTCTCGGACGCGGTGGACTACAACGCCATGGCCGCCGCCCTGAAGACCATGCACCTCTTCCGGGGCAGTTTCACCGGCTACGGCCAGGGCTTCGACCTGGAGGCCGCCCCCACCCGTCTCCAGGCCCTCATCATGTTCCTCCGGGTGCTGGGGGAAGAGGAGGCCGCCCTGGCCTACACCGGCCCCAAGCTCCCCTTCACGGACATCCAGCCCGGCAGCAATGCCGAGAAATACGTGGGCTACGCCTACGCTAAGGGCTACACCAACGGCTTCACCGCCACCCTCTGGAAGCCCGCCAACCGCGTCAACGTCCGCCAGTATACGGAGTTCCTGCTCCGGGCCCTGGGCTACAGCTCCTCTGAGAACACCCACATTGCCGACGCGCTGGAGCGCGCCGTCTCCGCCGGGGTGATTTCCACGGGAGAGGCCGCCGTCCTGGAGAAGGCCGGCTTCCTCCGGGCCCAGCTGGTCTACCTCTCCTTCCGCTCGCTGGACGCCACGGTCTCCGGCAGCATGGATACCCTCTCGGATACCCTCATCGCCAAGGGCGTCTTCACCGCCGCCGAGGCCCGGGATGGCCGGGCCCTGGTGAGTTCCTCCCGTTTGGGATGACACCCTTTGGCCGGGATCGCATACTATGGGTTGGGGCCGGAACGACCGGCCTACAACTTCCATAGGAGGTTCCGGTATGTGCAATAACAACGGCTTCTTTGGCGGGAACTGCTGCTGGATCATCATTCTCATTCTGCTGATCTGCTGCTGCGGCTGCGGCGGCGGGTGCGGCTGTGGGAATGGCTGCGGCTGCAACAACGGCTGCGGCTGCTGATTTCCCCCCGCCGGGAATGGCCCTCCAGCCCCGGCATCCCCCCGCAAACCGAAAGGCCGCCCCGCCCGGGGCGGCCTTTTTCTGCGCCCGCTCCCCCGGAGATCCGCCGCCCCAGCCGTTTCCCTTCCGGAAAGTCCCAGGAAACAGCAGATTTTTCCCATTTCAGGAAATCGATTGCATCATTAACCGTTCCTTAACTTGACCCCCCTTCCCGGTCTGTGGTAGGATATAGGTGGAGAGGTATGCCTCTCCCCTCCGCGCTGCGGAAATACCACACTTCAGGAGGGTTCCCA
>CAKTSC010000238.1 GCA_934597465.1 uncultured Dysosmobacter sp. | reverse complement strand
GTCTGCGCCTGTCCCACCAGCAAGAGCTTGTCCGGCTCCTGCGGCAGCTCCTCGCAGAGGTTCCCGCTCCTTTGGATATCCAGATGATTGATCCGCGCCTCCAGCTGCACATAGGGATCCTCCGGCGCCTGCGTCAGAAGCGTTCTGTCCGTGTAGCAAACCGGCTGCAATCCAAGCCGGAGCGCCGCGCCTGCTGCCTGCTGCGCCAGAGTGCGCGGCAGCGCGCTGTGCACCAGCGTCTGTCCCGTCGCGCAGCTTACCACCCGGCCGCCGTTGAAGCAGAGCAGCATGCCGCCGTACTGTGCAAGCTCCAGCTCCTGTCCGACCGGCAAAACCCCGCGCGGGTGCCGGCCGCTGGCAAGGATCACACGAACGCCAAGCTGCTGCAATCGCATTATGGCCGTTTTGGTTTTTGGCGTGATGACCTTCTGATCGTTCAGAAGCGTTCCGTCCAGATCGAAGGCCGCAAAGCTATAGCGCATACTCCTCCTCATTTCCAAGCGGTTCCCCGCGTCCAAACGAGCCAGAGACCATGCACGTGCGCATCGCCATCGCATTTCCGACCTGCATGCTCATGCCGATCAGTGTGCGCTGGTAGTCTGCCTGGTCCGCTGCGCTCATGTCGTGGTTGAGATTTTCTCCCATCAGCTGCATCAGGCGCTTGCGGCCGTCAATCCAGGTTGTCGCAAAGCCTGTGAAAAACGAGTCTCCGGCGCCCATGGTGTCAACAATACCGGACTGCGGCCGGTAGGGCGCAATCTGATAAAAGCTCGCGCCGTCCCACACCAGAGCCCCCTCTGCGCCGATCGTGCCGATGGCAAGGTCGCTTCCAAAGGCACAGGCCTGGCTCATCCGCCGCTTCAAAAGCTCTCTTGGGTGGCCGCTGCCGGAGAACAGGACCAGCCTTGCATACGGGCAGACCGCCTGCAAATAGCCAACGTCGGTCCAGTTTTCCGAGCAGTCAAACGCAATCGGCACGCCCGCGGCAGCAAGCGCCGGAAGCTGCGGCTCCAGAAAGCCGTAGCACGCCGAGTGAATCAGATCAAAGCCGCGCAGATACGCAATCAGCTCCGGCGTGATTTTCAGCGGCGTTTTTTTGACCGAGCCGTTATCGTTGTCGTCGGTAATGACGCGGTCGCCGTCTACCAGGCGAATCGAGCCGTGGCCGGTTTCCCCATCGGGCAGGGCCGTGCAATGCGTATGCTCCACGCCGAACGCATCCAGCGCGCCGCGGATCATCTTTGCATAGCTGTCCTCCGCCAGAACGCCGCAGTATGCGCTCTCATGGCCGAGCATTCTGGCATAGACCGCAAAATTCACAGAGTTTCCGCCCGGATACATGGTATTCTGAAACAGATAGCGGTCGACAAAATTATCGCCGACACCAATTGCTCGAATCATTTGCTCTCTTCCTTTCCAAAACCTACGGGCAGATCAGAAGCTTTGCCGTGCCGGGCTTTCCAAACATGTCAAAGGCCGTTTTGTACTCGTCGAGTGAGAATTTGTGGCTGATCAGCGCCTTGACATTGATGCGTCCGGAGGCGATGGCACGGATCGCCGGTTCGTGGGTGAAGGGGTTATTGTAAGAGCCGCAGATGGTAATTTCGTTGTCGTTGATATACATCGGCGAAACGGAAATCTTCGCTTCTAGCGGGCAGCAGCCGAAAAAGACCACGCGGCCGCCGCGGCGGACCTGATAAATGGCCGGCTCTAGAAGCGCCGGAATTCCGCTGCAATCCATAATCACGTCCGGACCGTCCGGCAGGAGCTTGCGCACCTCGGCATAAAGGTCGCATGCCGTCGGGTCAAAAGCATAGTCCGCGCCAAGCTTCAGCGCAATTTCGCGGCGGGAGGCCTGCGGGTCCGATACAATCAGCGTCGTTGCGCCGGCAGCGCGCATCCACTGCAAATTGAGCTGTCCCATCGGGCCAACGCCGTGAATCAGGGCAGTGGAACCCGGGCCGACCTGCGACATTTGCAAGCCGCGCAGCGCGCAGGCTGCCGGCTCGACGAGCGCGGCTTCCTCATAGCTCACATTGTCCGGAATCTTGTAGGCGTGGGTCTCTTCAATGACCGCATACTCAGCAAAGCCGCCGTTGCGGAACACGCCGAACGGCTTCTGATTTTTGCACAGATGCACCAGACCCCGGTGGCAGAAATCGCAGTGGCCGCAGCCGACGTTGGGATCGACCGTCACGCGGTCTCCGACCTTCAGAACGCTGCATGCCTCGCCAACCTCGACAACCTCACCGGACGCCTCATGACCCGGCACCAGTGGAAACGCCGCGTCATAGTGGCCGTGCAGGATGTGCGGGTCCGTGCCGCAGATGCCGCAGGCATGAATGCGCAGCAGAACCTGATTTTTCGCGGGCTTCGGAATCGGAAGCATTTGCAGCTCCATCGCTTCTGTATGCGGGAAAACAAGGGCTTTCATCATATCCATTGTATGGTTCTCCTTTTCATTGCTTTGAGAAAAAGCCGGGATTCTGAACCGAACCCCGGCTTTGCAGGAATCAATACTCCATCTGGCGGTAGTATCTTCTGGTGGTGAGCGGATGGTTGCGCTCTTTTGCCAGGTGCGCAGACAGGCGCTCGGTCATGGCGTAGATCACGATCGGGGAGACAATCTTGCGGTACTCCGGATCGGTGAACGGGAGCTCAATATCCTTGGTGTCGAAGATGGTGATCTCGTCCGTGACGGTCTTGGAGAATTTCAGAACGCGGTCCATGAGCGGTCTTGTCTCGTCTTCGCCGTAGAACAGGATCAGGCTCGTGTCCTTTTCCACAAGCTCCAGCGTACCGTGGAAATACTCGCAGACGTGGATGGACTTTGTGCGGATCCACTGCATTTCCTCGAGAATGCACATTGCGTAGTCATATGCTTCGCCCCAGAGCATGCCGCCGCCGATGACCATGTGATAGTCGACATCCTTGAACTTTCTGGCAAGCTCCTGGCAGACAGGATCCATCTTTTCCTTGGCCGCAATGAGATGCTTCGTCAGACCGGCAAACTGGTCCATGAACTCATCATACTTGTCAAACGCACCGGCGTTCTTCATGAACCGGCCAAGCAGGCAGATCGTGTAGGAGTAG
>CAKTSC010000237.1 GCA_934597465.1 uncultured Dysosmobacter sp. | reverse complement strand
GTGTAAAGGGAGCTGTCAGCCGCAGGCTGACTGAGGGATTGCCGCCACGCACCCCGATGCTCGCACGATCCTCCGTTTCTGCACCATACCCCGCAGGGGCCGATGCCCACATCGGCCCACCGCAGGCACTTCCGCGAATCGTGTAGGGGCGGGGCTCCGTCCCCGCCCGCTCCCCCGTCCTTCGTCCCTCGCAGGCCCATCCTCCATTCTCAATTATCCATTATCCATTCTCCACCCCCTCGTCCCTCGCCACACCCCCCAAAAAAAGCGCAAAAAAAGAAGGCCCGCTCCCGCGAACCTTCTCTTTCCGCGCTATTCCTTCCGCGCCTTCTCCATGGCCGCCTGCACGGCCCGGGCCTTGCCGCCCTGGTTGTTCCGCCGCAGGATATCCGCGATCTGCCCCTCCGCGGCCTCCACCTCCTCATGAAAGGCGCTGGCACTCACCCGCAGGGCCCCGTGGCCCAGGATGATGAGCTGCTCGGCGTTGTCTGAGGTCACAACCCGCACCCGCTCCTCCTTCCGGAGCTCGTAGGTAGTCTTCTCGATGTAGGCGTCCGCCGTCTGCCGCTCCTTGGTGTAGACCACGAAGAGCTCCCCATAGCGGCTGACGCTCCCCAGTCCCCCCGGCACCTTGTAGGCGTCGAACACCAAAATCACCCGGTTTTTCCGGAACCCCTGATAGTTCCGCAGCAGATCCATCAGGCACTTACGGGCCGCGTCCAGGTTGTCCCGGGCGATGGCCTTCAGCTCGTCCCAGGCGAAGATCACGTTGTAGCCGTCCACCAGCAGATACTCCGGCCCCGCGATCTGCTGCCGGATCTCCCGCTTCTCCCCCTGACTGGAGGCCTCCCGCCGCCGGACTTCCTCCCCCGGCAGGAAGGAGCGCTGCTTCCCCTTGCCGTAGGTGCGCTCAAAGATAGCCTGCAGCTCCTTGTCCTCGGCGAAGGTGCCGGAGCTCCCACTCCGCCGCGCCGCCGCGGCGGCTGCCTCCCGGGCTTCCTCCTCCCGCCGCTGCCGCAGGGACGGCAGATGCGCCCGTTCCTCCACCTCCCGCCAGGGGACGATGACCCCCGCCCCCCGCTGGCAGAACACGGAGTCCGCCGGGTTGGCGGTATCCCGCTCGGGATCGTAGCCGGACGCCGCCGTCACGGCCTCCTGCTCCGGGCAGGGGGCGTAGCCCCCGGGGATGCAGCTCATCCGCCCCTCCCCCCGGGTATAGGCCGCCAGCTCCCGGACATAGCCCCGGAGCTTGGAGACCGGCCCCCGCCCGGTAAGCACGCTTCCGCCGCTCCTCTCCTCCGGGGCCTCCAGCTCCGTGCCCATCTGCTGCAGGTCGGTCATGGCCCGCCCCAGGCAGGCCCCGGGCAGCTCGATGCGGAAGCGGTACCAGGGCTCCAGCAGCACACACTCCGCCTGCATCAGCCCCTGCCGCAGGGCCCGGTAGGTGGCCTGGCGGAAGTCCCCGCCCTCGGTGTGCTTCTCGTGGGCCCGTCCGGTGAGAAGGGTGATCCTCACGTCCGTCAGCGGCGCGCCCGTCAGCACCCCCGGCTGCTCCCGCTCCCGGACGTGGCTCAAAATCAGCCGCTGCCAGTGCCCCGCGAGAACGTCCGTCGGGCAGGCGGATGCCACTTGCACCCCGCTGCCCGGCGCGCCGGGCTCGATGAGCAGATGCACCTCGGCATAGTGCCGCAGCGGCTCGAAATGCCCGATGCCCTCCACGGCCTCCGCCACCGTCTCCCGGTACAGCACGTTCCCCTCGCCGAAGGAGACCTCCCAGCCGAACCGGTCGCGGATCAGCCGCTGCAAGACCTCCCGCTGCACCTCGCCCATCAGCTGCACATGGATCTGCCTCAGCTCCCCGTTCCACACCAGCCGCAGCTGGGGATCCTCCTCCGCCAGCTGCCGCAGCCTGCCCATGGCCGCGTGGGGATCCACCCCCTCCTGCAGCCGCAGCTCGTAGCTCAGGACTGGCTCCAGCACCGGGGCCGCGGCGCCGTCCTCGGCCCCCAGGCCGTCCCCGGGCAGGGTCTGCGTCAGCCCCGTCACGGCGCAGACCGTCCCCGCCGGGGCGCTCTCCACCGCCTGGAACTTGCTGCCGGAGTACACGCGGATCTGGCTCACCTTCTCCTCCCAGACCTGGCCGTTCCGCTCCCCCCGCAGCACGCTCCGCACCCGCAGCGCCCCGCCGGTGACCTTCAGCAGCGTCATCCGGTTCCCCTGCCCGTCCCGGGCGATCTTGTAGACCCGCCCGGCGAACTCCGCCGGATACTCCGGCATCTCGGTGAGCCCGTCCAGCCCCTCCAGCAGCGCCCGGACGCCCTCCAGCTTCAGCGCGGAGCCGAAGAAGCAGGGGAAGAGCTTCCGCTCCCGCACCAGCCGCCGCAGCGTCCCCCGGGATACCGTCCCCTCCGCCAGGAATTCCTCCAGCGCCGCCTCGTCGCACTCCGCCGCCCGCTCGGCAAGCGCCGCGTCGCCCATGTCGGCGCAGCCCTCCCCCAGCTCCGACCGCAGCTGGGACAGCAGCACCTCCCGCCCCAGGGCGTGGAGATCCATCTTGTTGAGGAACACGAACGTGGGCACCCGGTACCGCCCCAAAAGCTGCCAGAGCGTCCGGGTGTGGCTCTGCACGCCGTCCGTCCCGCTGATCACCAAGATCGCGTAGTCCAGCACCGGCAGCACCCGCTCCGCCTCGGCGGAGAAATCCACATGCCCCGGCGTGTCCAGCAGCTGGATCTCAGCCTCCCCGGCGGGGAACACCGCCTGCTTTGCGAAGATGGTGATGCCCCGCTCCCGCTCCTGGGCGTCGGTGTCCAGAAAGGCGTCCCGGTGGTCCACCCGCCCCAGCTTCCGCAGTGCGCCGCTCTCATAGAGCAGCGCCTCCGAAAGGGTCGTCTTCCCCGCGTCCACGTGTGCCAGGATCCCAACAGCCAGCTTCTTCATGCGCGTCCCCTTCCGCCGGAACCCCGGCCCGTTCATTTCCCCCAGTATACCACCCCATCCCCCCTTTGAAAACCCCCACCTTCCCCCACCTCCCGCCGTCCACTGGCACTCCCATCCCCGCCCGTCCCCCCGTCACCCCCGTAGGGGCGGCCCTATGT
>CAKTSC010000236.1 GCA_934597465.1 uncultured Dysosmobacter sp. | reverse complement strand
ATGAGCTCCGCCGCGATGGAGACCGCGATCTCCTCCGGCGTCTCCGCCCCGATGGCAAGGCCGATGGGGGCGTGGACGCGGGCATACTCCGCCTCCGTGAAGCCCTCCGCCAGAAGGCGATCCCGGCAGAGCGCCAGCTTCCGCCGGGAGCCGATGCAGCCGAGATACCGCACGGGGGCGCGCAGGGTCTCCCGCAGCACCTCAAAATCCGCCTGGTGGCCCCGGGTCATGATGACCAGGTAATCCTCCGCCGCCAGGGGCACGTGCCGCCGCAGGGCCTCAAAGGGGGCCGTGACACGCTCCGCCGCCGTGGGGAAGCGCTCCGCCGAGGCGAACTCCGGCCGGTCGTCGTAGACCGACACCCGGAAATCCAGGGGCGCCAGGGCCGCCGCCAGGGCCTGGGACACATGCCCGCCGCCGAAGAGCCACACCGTACCGGGCCGCTCCGTGGGGATGGCCAGGATCCCATCCCGGAAGGCCGTCTCCTCCCGGAGGTAGTCCGTCAGCTCCGGGGCCTCCTCCCGGGTGACGGCCCGCAGCTCCGTGACCCGCTCCTCCGCGAGACGCCGCAAAAGCCACGCCCCCTGCCCCCGGCCGGAGAGCTCCATCAGCCGCCGGAAGCAGGCGACGGCGGCGGCATCCTTGGGGCTCAGGAACTGGAAATGCACCGTCACATCCCCGCCGCAGACCATGCCGAGACTGGCGGCGTCCCCGGGGGTGAAGCGGTAGCTCCGCAGGGCGTTCCCCCCGCTCTCCAGCAGCTCCGCCGCCAGCTTCTGGGCGGTGAACTCCACATTGCCGCCGCCGATGGTTCCGGCGAAGCCGCCCCGCCAGCAGGCCATCATGGCCCCGGCTCCCCGGGGCGTGGAGCCGCCGGAGGCCAGCAGGCTCACCAGGATCACCGGCTCCCCGGCCTCCAGCTCATGTGCGATGGTTCGGAAAAATTCCCGCATCGTGATCCTCCCTCTCCCCGGCGCGGCACACCCGGCCGGTTTTTTCTGCGGTCAGTATACCCCACCCCAGGGGAAAATGCAAGCCGCAGCGGAAGGCGGAACCCGGCGGCCCGCCCCGCCGGGGACGGCGGGAAGTGGACAAAACCGTGGGTCTGTCCACGAGAAGGGATACGAAGGATTCCGGAAGGTGAGCGGCCATTTTGATTTTCCAGGTATCGAAACACTTCCCCGAACCGTGTAGGGGCGGGGCTCTGTCCCCGCCCGGGATCGGGAACGGTGGCAAGCCGTAGGATTTATAGGTAGCGGCAGGAGTTGTTAGGGCGGTTTGTGCATTTGCCCGGGGGCGGTTCCTCGCGGAGGCCGGGCACGGGCGATCACATAGGATCGCCCCTACACGAGAGGGGTAGGAGGTGGAACCAACGGGGCCGTCCTGCAGGGGAGCTCTGCGGTGGGCGCGGAAAAAAGCCGCCCGAGAGGACGGCTTTTGGGGGGTATGCTTTCTATGCTCCCGGGCGGATGAGGCGTTCCAGGGAGCGGTGGCGGTGGTAGTCCTCCCGGCAGGCCCGGGTGCAGCGCTTATAGAGGGCAAAGGTCTTCCGGGCGGCTTCCTCGTCGCCGTAGACCTTCCAGGCCCCCACGCATTTGGCGCAGCGGGCGCGCTCCCGGATGAAGCCCTCCACGTCCCGGGGCGGGTAGCCCAGAAAGAGCCCCACCTCGTGGGGAAAGTCCGTCTCCCGGTTCAGGCGGCGCACCAGCTCCGCCACACAGCGGTCGGCGCCCCCGGCGGGGTAATGGCGCTGGGCCAGGAGCTCCGCCGCCAGGGCGTCCTCCAGATCCCGGCGGAGCCGGGCGGGGCGGTAGAGGTAGATGAGCTCCCGGTCGCCCACGGTCTTCACCGGCAGGATCCGCAGGCCCCGGGGCACGAGCCGGGCGTTGAGCGAGCGGATGCTCTCCAGCAGCTCCGTCCGATCCTCCCGGGGGCAGGTGAAGAGGCTGCCGGTCTTGTAGCCCGCCATGGTGGGGGCGCACTGCTCCACCAACAGCTCCTCACACACGGGCGGCCTCCACGTGGGCCTCCAGAATGCTCTTCAGGGCCGCCATGGAGCTGGTGTGGCTGCGCACGATGCTGATGTTCCGCTTCTTGGCCTGGCCGGTGGCCAGCTCCAGCATCTTGTGGGACATGGTGCCGGTGAACAGCACCAGGAGATCCGGGCTGCCGATGTTCTGCATCCCCCGCTCCATCTTGGCATAGACCTTGGCCTTGCAGGCGTAGGAACGGCAGAGCTCCTCGTACCGCCGCACCATACATTCATTCCCGCCTAAGATCACAACACTCATGCGCAACGCTCCTTTCATTATGGGTTAGCATTTGCTAACCAGTCGATGGATGGAAGCGCCCGCCGTCCGCCGGGGAGGGGGGCTTCCGCTGTCTCAGGGGTGGAAGGCCGCGCCTTCCGGGGGCATATCGCGGGGAGATCGGCCGGAGCCACCGGAGCGGCCCTGCCGGAAAGTTCGTAGGGATGGCGGCGAAGCCTCGCCGGGAAACGCATGGGACGCCGGGGGCTTCCATCAGGCGGGATCCTCCGCCTGGGCGGCGAAGCGGCCGCACAGGGCCTCCAGCTCCTCCTCCGGGATCTGAGCGAGGAGGCCGCAGACGGCGGTCTGCTCCTCCCGCATATCGGGAAAGCCCTGACGCAGCAGCCGGGCCACCGCCCGATAGTAGCGGCGGCAGAGCCGGGCGGTCTCCGCCCCCTGGGGGGTGAAGAAGGCCGCGCCGTAGGCATCCTTCCGGATGAGGCCGAAGTCGATAAAAGTATTCATCATGTTGTGGACGCTGGGCTTGGAGAGGCCCAGCACCGCCGCGATGTCGCGGCTGCGAACCCCCCTTCCCTGGCGATCCAGCTCCTGCATGGCCAGGAGATAGCGGATGTGGGAGGGGGACAAGCTCTTTAAGTTAGCCACCGCTTACCTCCGGTCTGGAAGGAAGGGGGACGCAAACGCTCCCTTTTGCGTCCCCCTTCGGTCATGGGTCACTTTCTCGCGCTGTGGGCGCCGTGGCAGGAGCCCGCCATGGCGCAGTGGGCGCAGTTGCAGCCGCAGGAGGTCTTTCCGGCGCAATGGTTTTTGTGCAGGCTCCGGATGATGGC
>CAKTSC010000235.1 GCA_934597465.1 uncultured Dysosmobacter sp. | reverse complement strand
CACCTTCCGCTTCTCCCTGTCCCTGGAGTGAGGGAACCATTCCCGGAAACGAGGAAACTGCCTATGAAGGACACCGATTACCGTCCGGAGACTCTGGAAAACCCGGATATCGCCCAGGAGGACATCCCGGAGACCCCCGCCGAGGCGGAGGCCATGCCGGTGATCCTGCCGGAGCTCTCGGAGAGCCGCCCGGTGGCCGCCGGGGCGCCCGCTCCGGCGGAACCGCGGCCCATCCCACCGCTGCCGCCGGAGTCCCGGGAGGTGGTGCTGACCTACCTCCAGCCCTCCCCCCGGGAGGTGGTGGAGTATTACCTCCACAAAGCCCGCCTCCCCGGCCGGGGAGGGCGTCCCGGATCCGGCGGCCGGGATATGGTTCAGGCCGTCCGGGAGATCTGCACCGGCCCCTTGCCGGAGGATCCCGCCCCCACCGGCATCGACTGGCAGCTGGCGCAGGCCCTCCGGGAGATCCGCGAGCGCCCCGCGCCGGAGGAAAAGCCCCGCCGCCGCAAAAAGGGCCTTTGGATCACCCTGGCCCTGCTGCTGGTCATCGCCCTCATCGCCGGTGCCTTCTGGTACTTCGGCCGGGAGGGGGATACCCCCAACGACAGCCGGGAGCCCTACCCCGGCTACGAGCAGACCGCGGAGGATGAGACCATCACCATCCCCACCTGCGAGGCCCGCGGCGACCTGCGGGTGCTGCTGAGCGCCGGCCACGGCGAGGCCCTGACGGCGGAGGAGATCTACGCCCGGGTCAACCCCGCCACGGTAACGGTGGTCTGCAACGTCTCCGAGACCAGCGCCAGCGTGGGCACCGGCGTCATCTTCACGGAGGACGGCTACCTTCTCACCAACCACCACGTGGTGGCGGGGGGCAAGGACTGCACCGTCACTCTCTCCGACAACATCCAGTACGAGGCCCGGTATGTGGTCAGCGACGAGGTCAACGACCTGGCCGTCCTCAAGATCGTGGACGGCCACGGCCTCCCCACGGCGGAACTGGGGGATTCCTCCCTGCTGACGGTGGGCGAGCGGGTCTACGCCATCGGCAACCCCCTGGGCGTGGAGCTCCGGGGCACCTTTACGGACGGCCTGGTCTCCGCCCTTGACCGGGACGTGGACGTGGACGGCCGCACCATGACCCTGATCCAGACCAACGCCGCCCTGAACTCCGGCAACTCCGGCGGGCCCCTCATCAACCAGTACGGCCAGGTGGTGGGCATCAACACCATCAAGATGATGTCCGAGTTCTCCAACATCGAGGGGCTGGGCTTCGCTATCCCCACCCAGGCCATCCGCCGGGTGGTGAACCAGCTGCTGAAGGAGGGCGCGATCCCGCCGGAGCCCCTTCTGGGCATCACCGTGGATATGATGGGCACCCTCCTGCCGGACGGCCGGGTGGGCGCCCGCATCCACTCCGTCTCCGAGGGCAGCGCCGGCGACCGGGCGGGCCTGCAGGCCGACGACATCATCGTGGAGGCCGGCGGCCAGGAGATCCGCGGCAGCGGCGATGTCCTCCACGTCCGCAAGAACTACCGGGTGGGCGATCAGCTCCCCATGACCGTCTACCGTGACGGCGAGTACCTGGAGGTCGTCCTGGATCTCCAGGAGACCGCCGACTGATACCGCCCATCGACGAAACCCGCCCCCGGGAAGGCTAGGCCTCCCCGGGGGCGGGTTCTATGAAGTTCACCCCTCTTTGCGGGACAGCCCCGCCCGAATGAGCGGGCCGCATGAGACGGGGAACCGGCACGGCGGGATCATCCGCTGTTTTGCTGTACCGCGCAAGCCCCCTTGCCTCTCCCCCCTGGGAGCGGCGGCCGAGCGCAGCGAGGACGGAGAGGGCCGGCAGACCCTCCCCAAAGCCGCCCCTCCCAGAAGGCCGCAAGACCCTCTCAGTCACCTGCGGTGACAGCTCTCCCAAAGGGAGAGCCAAGTGCCCGTGTCCCGTTCCATCGCATGTTGACAGGAAAAATGGAGCGTATCGTCACCGATATGCTCCATTCTCTGTTTTACGGCCACCCATCGAACGTGCCACCGCCCATTCCTCCCGGCGGAAAACTCTCCCTTCCCGGAAAGTCCCCAATAGACCGGTAGGGGGCGGGCTCCGCCCCGCCCCGCGCAGACACTTCCGCCCAGGACAGCCTCCGGCCCCCGGCAACCCGCCCCCTCCGCCCTGGGGAAAATGGCCGGGCTCACGCCCTTCCCCTCAGTCCTTCCGCCGCAGCAGCAGCACCGCCGAGGCCAGGAGGTAGATCCCGAAGGGCCGCCGCAGCACCTCCACCGGCAGGGCGGTGGAGAGCAGGGCCCCCGCCGCCGCGCAGAGCACCGCCGCAGGGACGGCGGCCTTCACCGTGGGCCGGTGGAGGTAGCCGCCCCGGGCGTGGAGCACCAGGGCCGAGACCGCCGTGGGCAGGAAGAAAAGCAGGTTCACGCACTGGGCCGTCCGGGCGTCGATGCCCAGCAGCAGGGTCATCACCAGCAGCAGCAGCGTCCCGCCGCCCACGCCCCAGGCGCTGACGACCCCGCAGCCCAGGCCCAGCAGGGCCGGAAGCAGCCAGTTTTCCATGGGATCCTCCCCCTTTCCTCGGGCCTCACAGGAGATACCGCACCCCCGCGTAGACCAGGAAGCCCGCGAAGACCCAGCGGAGCAGCTTCGGGGACACCCGTCCGTAGAGCCGCCCGCCCAGGATCCCCCCGAGAAAGCCCCCCGCGAGATACGGCGCCGCCACCCGGAAGTCAAAATCCGTCCGCAGCAGGCACACGGCGGCGGAGACGGCGCAGACCGGCAGGATCACGGCCACGCAGGTGGCAAAGAGCTGCCGCGCCCTGAGCCCCTTCTCCCGGCTCATCAGGGGCAGGAACACCATGCCCCCGCCGCCGCCGAAAAGGCCGTTGGCGAGGCCCGCCGCCCCGCCTGCCAGTCTCGCCCGCCATTTTGCGTCCATGCCGCCGCCCTCCCCTTGGATGTAGGGCGGGCCCCGCCGGAAGGAAAGCCCTCCCCCTCCGGCGGATCCCGCCGCGCCCTTACTTCAGCTTGAAGCTCTGGCAGTCGGTGCACTCCACCATGGTGGGGTTGGACTCATGGGTGCCCACCTGGATGGTGTTCAGG
>CAKTSC010000234.1 GCA_934597465.1 uncultured Dysosmobacter sp. | reverse complement strand
CTCTCCGGCAGGGCGTCCTCCCCTGCCAGGCGCTTGCGCCGCCGGAGCTCCCGGTGGCACTCGTTCAGCAGGATGCGGGTGAGCCAGGTCTCAAAATACTGCTCATCCCGGAGCTGGCGCAGGTGCCGGAGAGCCTGGTAGACGGCCTCGTCCACGGCCTCCAGGGCGTCGGCCTCCCGGCCAAGGTAGAGGTACGCCGTGCGGTAGAGCTGGCCGCGCCGGGCATGCACCCGCTGGGCGAATTCCTCCCGATCCATGCCATCGCCTCCTTTCACCCCTTAGAGTTTCCGGCGGGGGATTTCCATTGCGGCGGGGGAAATTTTTGCGGAACAGGAAAAAGCAGGAGCCCGGGGGCTCCTGCTCTGCATTTACGCTCTGGGATGGGCCTTGCGGTAGACATCCTTCAGGTTGTTCTTTACCACGTGGGTGTAGACCTGGGTGGAGGAGATGTCCGCATGACCCAGCATTTCCTGAATGGAGCGGAGATCCGCACCGTTTTCCAGCAGGTGGACGGCGAAGGAGTGGCGCAGGGTGTGGGGGGTGATGTCCTTCTCGATACCGGCGGTCTCCTGGTAGTGCTTGATGATCTTCCAGAAGCCCTGGCGGCTCATGCGCTCGCCGTTCATGTTGACGAAGAGGGCCTGCTCCTCCGGATCCATGACGATCTGGGGCCGGATGTCCCGGATGTACTCCTGCAGGGCCTTGACGGCGGTGTGGTACATGGGGATGATCCGCTCCCGGCCCCGGCTCTCGCAGCGGAGGAAACCGGCCGCCAGGTTCACATCCCCCAGGTTCAGGGCCGTCAGCTCCGAGACCCGGATGCCGGTGGCGTAGAGCACCTCCAGCATGGCGTGATCCCGGAAGCCCTTGGAATCCACGCACTGGGGCTGCTCCAGGAAGAGCTCCACCTCCTGACTGGTGAGGATCTCCGGGAAGCGGCGCTCCGCCTTGGCGGCGGTGACGCCCCGGGCGGGGTTGGCCTTCACGTCCCCCTGAACCAGCAGGAAGTTATAGAAGGACTTGGAGGAGGCCAGAAACCGCGTCACGGAGGCGGCGGACTTTCCCCGGCTCAGCATGTAGCTGATGTAGGATTGGAGTTCCACGCTGTCCGCCTGGCGGAGGGGGCTGCCGTCGTGCTCCTGCAGGTAGTCCTCAAACTGGCGGATGTCCCGCAGGTAGGCGCTGACGGTGTTGGCGGAGGAGTGCTTCTCCTCCAGGAGGTACTGGCTGTACCGTGCGATATCGTCCATGCGTGTTCCTTCCTCTCTCTCATGCTGCGATGAAATACTCCCACACCAGGCGCAGCAGCCTGGGGGAAAGGGCGGCCTCCAGCAGCAGCGCCGCCAGCAGGGCCGCCGATACGGCGGCGAGCCGCTTCCAGCGTCCTCCGCCGTTTCCGGCGGGGGCGGCACGCTTCCCTCTCCCAAAGGGAAGCGCCGCGCGGGACGCCGAGACCTGCAGGGCCGGAACCGCCAGCAGGAAGAATCCCGGCACGGAGGCAAGGCAGCGCAGGCCGAAGACCGCCAAAGCCAGCAGTACCCCCGCCCCGCCGAAGGCCGCCGTGAAGCAGCAGACGGAGAAGGAGAGGGAAAAGCCGAAGGCGGCGGCGCTCAGCGGCAGCAGGACGATCCCTGCCCCCAGGTACCCCAGCAGGAAAGCAAGCACCGGGTAGCGGAGGTAGAGGAAGAGGGACGAGGGCAGGCTCTCCCAGAAGCCGTCCCCCTCCCGGGAGAGGCTCAGGTACCCTTCCAGGTACTCCCTCAGCTCCCGGGCGGTGTCCTCCGCCCCATGGGCGGAGAGCGCCTGTCCAAAAACCGCGCCGCATACGAAAAAGAACGCCAGCAACAAAAGGCGGAACCAGAAGTCCTGCCCCGTCGCGGCGAGCCGAGTTCCCTTCCTGCCAGTCAATCCGCCTCACCTCACCGCAACATATGCCGGGCGGGGGCGGTTTATGAAAAGCTGGCAGGCAGGGACGCCTTCTATAATATAGGGCAAATTCGCAGATTTCGCAAGGTTATCCGGAAACATTTCCGGATTTTGTAGATTATGTCAAAATATTATGTAAAGTATATTACGTAAACCTAAGAAACGGCGGAGGGGAGGGGACCCGTCGGCTGTCCCCTCCCCGGCCCCATCGTGCCAAGATATGGTGGCCCGGCGTGGGTGGGCGCACCACATTTGCGGTTTTGCCAGAGGCTTCCTGCCGCCCGGGACGGCCCCTCCCCTGCCCTGCCGGGATCGTGGGCGGAGAGGGGCGTTTTCCGGGATTTTGTGAGAATCGCCGAAGCTCAGCCCTTCCCCTTCCGGCCGCCTCCCTTCCGGCGGGGACGCTTGCCGCCCCGGGAACGCTTCCTGCCGGAGAGCAGCAGTCCCGCCGAGGTGCCTCCCGCCAGGGCCGCTGCCAGGTTCCGGAGCCCCGCGCCCTCCAGCGTCAGCTCCCCGAAGAGCAGGAAGCCCAGCACCGCGCAGTATCCCAGGAATACCGCTGCCGCCGCGAGACCTGCCGTCAGCGTCCCGAGGCCGCTGCGCCGGGCGGCCCAGAGTCCGCCGGTCAGGGCCGCCAGGAAGGCACCCGCCGCCTGGCCCGGTTCCAGGGCATCCTCCGGCACGATGCCCTTCTCTGCCAGGGCCGCCAGCCCCAGCTGCCAGAGGATCCAGATCCCAAGGGCCAGTGCGCCGCCCAGAGCCAGCGCCTTCCCCCACTTCCCTTTCACCATAAAAAACCTCCCCAGTCAGATGTCCCAAAGGAACATATGACTGGGGAGCTGCGGTTTATGATCGCGGAAGGATCAGTCCTTGGTCTCGTCGGTCTCGGCGGGAGCGGTCTCATCGGCCTTGGGCTCCTCCTTGGCCTTCTTGCCCTTTTCGGGCTGGGGAGCGGAGGCGTTGGTCTGGACGGCCCACTTGGCGAACTCCACGCGGACGCGATCCTCGCTGGTCTCGAGAACGATGCTCTCGTCCGTGACGCGGACGATGGTGCCCATGACGCCGCCGATGGTCACGATCTTGTCACCCTTCTTCAGGGCGGAGCGCATCTGATCGGCCGCCTTCTTGCGCTTGTTCTCCGGCCGGATCAGCAGGAAGTAGAAGATGGCCACCATCAGGACGATCATAATAAT
>CAKTSC010000233.1 GCA_934597465.1 uncultured Dysosmobacter sp. | reverse complement strand
ACCTTTGACGCCGGGGAGGACGCCGAGCTCATCAACGGCGCGGAGCTTCTGAGCCTGAAGCCCATCATCTACGCCGCCAACCTGGACGAGGACGGCTTCGCCAACCAGGAGGGCAACCAGTATCTGCAGCAGGTCGCCGAGCTGGCCGCCAGGGAGGGCGCCCAGGTGCTGCCCATCTGCGCCAAGCTGGAGCAGGACATCGCCGAGCTGGAGGGCGAGGAGAAGCAGATGTTCCTGGAGGAGCTGGGCATCGCAGAGTCCGGCCTGGACCGGCTCATCAAGTGCAGCTACGCCCTGCTGGGCCTCATCTCCTTCCTGACCTACGGTGAGGATGAGTGCCGGGCCTGGACCATCCGCAAGGGCACCAAGGCCCCCCAGGCCGCCGGCAAGATCCACTCCGACATCGAGCGGGGCTTCATCCGGGCGGAGACCATCAATTTCAGCGAGATGATCGCCTGCGGCAGCGTGGCCGCCGCCAAGGAGAAGGGCCTCCTCCGCAGCGAGGGCAAGGACTACGTAGTCCAGGACGGCGACATGATCTACTTCCGCTTCAACGTGTGAGCAGCATACAAAAGCTCGACCCCCGCCGTATGGCAGAGCCATACGGCGGGGGTCTTCCGCGCTTTCCGCCCCGGGGAAGTGGTGCGGCCTTCCTACCTCCTCAGCTCGTAGAGCCGGACGCAGCCGTCTCTCACCCGCACGATATCCCAGCCGTCCCCCACCTGCCGAAAGTCGTCCCGGGGCTCCGTGTTGGTGATGAGAGCGATCTTCCCGTCCCGCGGCAGGAGCTGCGTGACAGCGCCTTTCACCCGGTGGCGGGAGATCAGCTTCAGGTCGGCGTCCCAGACCTGGATGGTAGAGTCTCCCACCAGCATCACGGCCCCCACGCCGGGGAGTACACCGTGCAGGAAGCAGCTCTCCCCATCGGCAAGCTGGCGTTCCGCCCGAATCCGATGCTGCCGCAGGTCGAAGGCGGCCACTCGGTTGTAGGCATAAAGGTAGAGGATCTCCGAGACCTCGTCCAGCCGCGTCTCATAGAAATCGGGAGTCCGTCCCTCCCCGAGCTGTGCCCGCCAGCGCTCCGTCAGGAAGGCGTCGTAGCAGACCAGCTCCCGACCCAGGCTCAGCAGCAGCCCGTCCCCATAGGCCAGGATGCCATGCTCACGGCAGTCTCCGGAAAGCTCACGGGTGACCTGCTCCGAGCCGTCCGGCAGGAAGGTAGCGAGATGCCGCCTTCTCTCACCCCCGGCACCGCGGATATTATAGCACAGGGCAAGCCTGCCCCCGTGAAGATGGCAGGGCATAAAAGAGTCCTCCTCCGTCTGTCCTTCCGCCAGCGACCACTCCTGCCGGTGGGTGCGGAGGTCATAGCAGGCACCATCCAGGAAGATCCGGTTTCGGTCCAGAAAGCCGCCCAGCGGCGCAATGTTCTCCACATCCAGATCCAGGGTGTCCCGGAGTTGGCCTTTCTCCGTGAAGATGTAGGCCCGGCCGCGGCTCTCGTACTGGTAGAAGGGGCTCTCACTGGGGATCGGTTCCCCGTTCTCGTCCCGGCAGAGCAGGTGCAGCAGCACCAGGAGAACGTCCTTTTCCTCATAGGCATTCCACACCCTTCCAGGAAGTTCCGCCTCAAAGAGCCTCCGCAGCCGCCCATCCCGGACGGCCCAGACGGACTTCCGGTTACCGTCGTCAAAGCGCTCATATTTCGGGTCGCCCTCCTCCCGCCGGAGCAGGGGGTAGGTCTCGGAGAAGTTCCCCTCCTGCTCGTCCAGGAGGGTCAGTTTGGTGGCGTTCTTGATCTTCTTTTCCGCCGCCTTTTGGGCCAGGTAGTCCCGGAGGTAGTCCGGCTCCGGCGGCTGGGCGTCCGCCAGAAATTCCCCGTCCACCCAGAGGGGGCAGCCCAGGACGCACTCTAAAAGGCGCAGGCTCCGCTCGGGGCTGGTCTCCTGAAAGACCGTCCGCAGGGCCTTCTCCCTCTCGGAGGAGAGACCGAAGAGCTCCGCCCAGGCCCGGGGCTTCCCCGCGGCCCGGGGCGCGCCCTCGTACTCCGCCGGGACGTGGCGGGCAACCCGCCTGCCGTCCCGGTAGACGGAGAAGTCCACATAGTCGTCGTCAAAGTACTCCGTATAGAGGACGATCCAGTCCTTGGACAGGCGCTTGGCCAGCTTCCGGAGCCCGCCCCAGTCGGTCTCGTCGTCCCCGGCGGCGGTGATCCAGCCGGGAACCACCGCCCGGGCGGCAAGGCCGGGGCATTGGGCCGCCACGGCGGCCAGGTCGCCGCCGCAGACATTCAGGTTGCAGAATTTGCTTCCCATGGGCGCTCCTCCTCGTCTTGTGGTTTCTGTGGGGGTCTTTGCCCCAGGATACCATAGTCCGGGAGGGATTTCCAGGTCCAGAGCGGATTTCCGCCCGGAAGATGGCGAAAAAGAGCCCCTGCCGCGCGGCAGGGGCTCTTTTGTGGGATATTTCGGGGTCAGCGCTCCTCCCGGAAGTAGGCGAGACCCAGGCTGGCGGGGGGCTGATCCTCCCGCTTTTTCCGCATGGAGACGATGATGAGCACCACCAGGGTGATGACGTAGGGGATCATCTTGTAGAGCTCCTTCACCGCCAGGTTCAGGCCGGAGGGGATGTAGAGATACAGGATGTAGAAGCCGCCGAAGAGGATGGAGGCCAGGATGCTGACGTTGGGACGCCAGATGGTGAAGATGACGAGAGCGATGGCCAGCCAGCCGCGGTCGCCGAAGGCGTTGTTCGACCAGACGCCGCAGGCGTAGTCCATGACGTAGTAGAGACCGCCGAGACCCGCCACCATGCTGCCGATGCAGGTGGCGAGATACTTATACTTGGTGACGCTGATGCCGGCGGCGTCCGCCGTGGCCGGGCTCTCGCCCACGGCCCGGAGGTGGAGGCCCACCCGGGTGCGCTTGAGGACGTAGGACGACAGCAGGGCCAGGACGATGGCAAGGTAGGCAAGGAAGCCGTAGGAGAGGAAGACCTTGCCGAACCAGCCCGCCTTTTCCGCGAAGGGCAACGCCTTGCTGTAATAGCCGCTGGTGGCGGAGAGGGCGATGGAGGGCACCTCGCTGCCGGTGAGCTTGATGAGGGAGCCGCCGAAGAAGTT
>CAKTSC010000232.1 GCA_934597465.1 uncultured Dysosmobacter sp. | reverse complement strand
AATGTCCATCGTTTTTTGGGAATTTTCTTGCGTCCCGGAAAAAAACGCCCCCGGCGCCGTCCGGCGCCGGGGGCGTGTGCCCTCACTCGAAGAAGAGACAGCCGCTGGTGGTGGAAACATCGGCGGCGCTGGCCCCGTCGCCCAGGGTGAGATGGCCCTTCTTCCCCGTGAAGGGGTGATCCTTCTCAGACCGGATCTCTCCGGAGACGCTGTCAAAGTCCAGGCTCAGGCCCATGTCCTCCGACAGGCGCAGGCAGACGCTGCCGCTGGTGGTCTCGGCGTCCAGGCGGAAGGTCTCGTTGGTCTCCAGGGTCATGTCGCCGCTGACGCTGGAGAAGTCCAGCTCCCCGAAGCCGCCGCTGAGATAGGCGCAGCCGCTGGTGGTGGAGATATCGGCCCGGGGGAAGCCGCCCCGGGTATAGACGCCGCCGGAGACGGTCTCGATGTCCAGCTCCGCCGCCGTGAGATCCAGGACGGTGACCTCGGCGGAGACGCTCTCCACGTCCAGCTGGGCCAGGCTCTCCGCCAGGGCCTCCGGCAGCCAGACGGTGAGGATCTTGCGCCAGGTGACGTTCCGGCCGGGCTTTGCGTCAAAGCGGACATCCAGCGTCCCGTCCTCCACGGTGCAGACCAAACGGTAGTCCTCGCTGAGCTCCACCTCGGAATCCTCCTCCAGCAGGATGCTCTCCCCGTTCCAGGGCTGCACGGTGACATCCCCGCTGATCCAGGAGAGATCCAGCTCCGTGATGCCGTCCGCCGGGACAGTGTACTCGGTGTGATAGGGGAGATCCAGGGACGCGCTGGCGCCGGTACCGCCGGAGACATCCCCCGCGCCGCCCGGGACGTTATCCTGGAAGATGGGGAACTGCCAGGTGCTGCCGGTCTGGTGATCCGAGTAGTTCACCAGCAGCACGGCGGCGGTCAGCAGCGCCAGCATCAGCACCACGCCCAGGCCGATCCAGAGCCCCACGTGGTGCCGCCGCAGGGGCTTCCCGGCGGCGGCGTGCTCCCGCAGGATCCGCTCCGTCACGACCTCCGGCGGCTCCATCCGGGCCACCGCCTCCTCCTCGGCGAGGCCCTCGTCCATGCGGTCATTGAGCATCTCCTCATAGTAGTCCCGCTGGCGCCGCCGCTCCTCCTTGGGCAGGGCCCGCAGGCCCCGCTCCAGCTTCTCCAGATATTCAAGCTTCGTCATCTTCCACACTCCCTTGGATGTAATCAAAGATCCGCTCCAGTTCGTCCCGGCTGTCCAGGAAATCCCGGATCTGCTGCCGCCCTCCCGGCGTCAGGTGGTAGAACTTCCGGAGCCGTCCGTTGTGCTCCACGCTGTAAGAGGTCAGGGCCCCGCCCTGCTCCAGCCGCCGCAGGATGGGATACAGGGTGGATTCCGACAGCGCCACGCTGCCGCTGAGATCCTTGATGATCTGGTAGCCGTAGGAATCCTCCCGGCGCAGGGCCGCCAGCACGCAGATATCCAGTAATCCCCGCTTCAGCTGCGGATCCAGCATACGGATCCCTCCCTTGCTCTGTACTGCGTCATACTATACATCACACAGTATTGTTTGTCAAGGGGTATTCCCCTGTTTTTCCCGGCCGCCCTTGCGGCGTCCTCCGCCCCATGGTAAAATAGGGGAAAAACGGCGGGAGGCGATGGCATGCAGAAGTTCACATCCGACGAGGAAGGGAGCATGGAGATCATCTACCGCAGCCGCACCTCCCTCTGGTGGGGCCTCGCCGCCCTGGTGGGCTGGCTTTTTCTCCTCGGCCCACGGCTGGGCTGGCTGGTGGATCTCGTCCCGCCGCCGTATGACGACGCAGCCTATCTCATCTACAGCTATTCCATCCTGGGCAGCATGCTGGGCATCGTCCTCTGCGTGATCCAGCTGCTCCGGGATCGGCCGGTGCTGCGGGCCGGCGATCGGGGCGTCTGGTTCCGTCTCTCCCTGCGGCGGCGGGGGATGCTCCCCTGGCGGCGGATCTCCGGGATCTCCCTGGCTCCGGACGGGACTACGGTGCTGCTGCACCTCTACGGCGGGAGTGCGTCGGAGGAGACGCCCCTGGCAAGGCCCGCCCCCGGCGGCGGATGGGTGCTCCCCCTGCCCCTGCGCGGGAAGATCCGGGAGCCGGAGCGGGCCTTCTGGACGCTGCAGGGATGGTACCGGGTCTTCGGCTCCCGTCCGCCGAACGCCGTTCCCCTGCCGGAGGCGGAGGCCCGGGAGCGGCGGCGGCAGGCCGCGTGGGAGCACCGTGGCCTCGCCGCCCTGCGCCTGGTGCTGACCGTCCTCTCCGTCCGGCTGTGGGTCTTCTGGCTGCTGCTGTTTCTCCTGGCCTGCGCAGGCGTGGAGAAGCTGCTGGCGCTCCCGCCCCCGGCGATCCTGGGGATCTGCTTTCCGCCCTTCCTCCTCTCCTATTTCTGGCTCCGCCGCCGGATCCGACAGGGCCTCGCCGCCCTGCGGAAGGCCATCCAGACCCGGGAGCGGCGGGGATCCAGCCTCTGAGGCCCCGCTCCGGCGCTTTTTTGCGGCAAAGCGCTTGCAAAACGGGGAGAAAATGGTATACTAAGCTATTATCGTAATTTTGCGCCCGGGGAAAGCTTCCCCGGGCGGGAGAGAGGTACGCTATGTTTGATCACACCAAGATCGCTGCCGTTTACGCCGACGGGGAGACCCTGAACGGCCAGACCGTCACCGTGGCCGGCTGGGCCCGCACCATCCGGGACATGAAGAACTTCGGCTTCGTGGAGCTCAACGACGGCTCCTGCTTCAAAAACCTCCAGGTGGTGCTGGACGCCGCCGCCCTCCCCAACTATAAGGAGATCGCCGGGCAGAACGTGGGCGCCGCCCTCATCGTCACCGGCACCGTGGTGCTGACCCCGGAGGCCAAGCAGCCCCTGGAGCTGAAGGCCACCGCCATCTCCGTGGAGGGCACCTCCACCCCGGACTACCCCCTGCAGAAAAAGCGCCACTCCCTGGAGTACCTCCGCACCATCCAGCACCTGCGGCCCCGGACGAACCTCTTCTCCGCCACCTTCCGGGTGCGCTCCGCCGCTGCCTACGCCATCCACGAGTTCTTCCAGAACCGGGGCTTCGTCTACATCAACACCCCCCTCATCACCGGCTCTGACTGCGAGGGCGCCGGCGA
>CAKTSC010000231.1 GCA_934597465.1 uncultured Dysosmobacter sp. | reverse complement strand
CCCGCCGGGTGGCCAAGGTCAACGCCATCCAGCCCTGAGCGGGGCCGGAAAAAACCGGGTGATTTTCGGAAAATTCCGGGGAAAACGCGGAAAAACGGCCATTTTGCCCCTTTTTGGCGGGGAGCGCCCCGCCCCTGACCCCACCCCCTGGAAGGAGGAACTACCGTGGCAACAAGAGGTTACAGCAGTTACCGGGGACGCAAGTCCCCCTGGAAGATCCTGGCGGCCATCCTGCTGGTGCTGGTGATCCTGGCGGCGCTGGCGGTCATCGGCCTGCAGCGCTACCTGGTCTATGACGCCTCCGGCACGCCCCATCTGCGTCTGCCGGGGCAGGAGGAGCGGCAGGATCCCACGTCCTCCGGGGCGTCCTCCTCCGGCGAGTTGGGCTCGGTGGATGTCACCATCGACCCGCCGGAGCGGCAGACCGTCCTGGGCTATCTTGCCCAGGATCCCGACGCCGACCTCACGGCCTACGCGGCCCCGGACGGGGATCTGAACGCCGTGGGCGTCACCCTGAAGGGGGCGGACGGCAGGCTCCGCACGGATTGGCAGGACGATGCGGCCCTCACGGCCCTGCTGGCGGACGAGAGCCGCTATACCGTCGCCCGAATCTCCTGCTTCCTGGACGGGCAGAGCGCCCGGAGCCGGGTGAAGGAGCTGGGGCTGGAGAATACCGGCGGCTACATCTTCTACGACGGGGCCAACCAGAACTGGCTGGATCCCGGCAAGGAGGCCGCTCGGGAGTACCTGCTGGCGCTCATCCGGGAGGCCGCCGGGGCGGGCTTTGACGAGATCCTGCTGACGGACGTCTCCTACCCCACGGAGGGGAAGCTGGACAAGATCGCCTACACCGCGGCGGATCGGGCGGAGAGCCTGACCCTCTTCCTGACGGAGGTCAAGGGCGTTCTGGCGGAGTACGAGGGCGTGAAGCTCTCCGTGGCCGTGCCGGAGACCCTGCTGACCGACGGCGGGGACGAGGAGAGCGGCCAGTCCCTCATGGGCTTCGCCGCCCTGGCGGACGCCATCTACGCCCCCTGCGGGGGCGGGGACTACGACGACGCCAAGGCCGCTGTGGCCGGGGCCACCGGTGGGAAGACCACCGCCTTCGTGGCCCTTTTCGACGGCGTGGGGTATCCTCCGGAGGAGTATCTCATCCCGGAGGGATAAAGAGAAAAAACAGGCACGGCGGGAGTCCGCCGTGCCTGTTTTTTTGCGGGGGGGATGGCCGGTCGGCCAACCGGGGGTGCCAAGGATGCTTGGCGGCATTTTGATCCCAGGCTGGGGCCGGGAGGGCCCGCCCGTTGGGCGGGGCGGGGTGCCGGGGAAGCTCGGCGGCTTGCGAGGGGGGATTCTTTCCGAATTGAAAGAATCCCCCCTCGCGCTCCCCAAGAAAAATTGTCAGGGGGGATTTCGATTTCCCCCCTGACGACCCCCTTGAAACGACCAAAGGAAGGGCCTGCGGGCCCTTCCTTTGGAATCCATCCCGGGGGGATGGACGGGGGTGCGGTTACGGGGGGTATTACTTTGGGGACTTTCGGTAGGACGGTAGGGGGCGGGCTCCGTCCCGCCCCGGGGCAGGGGGTTCTGCGTGGGACGGGTTTCCGTGCGGGCGCTTCGCTGCGCACGGGGCATGGAATTGGAATCCCAGCAACCAACGGGGCGAAACTTGTTATGGTCTCTGCTTCTCTTTCCGCGCTGCTCGCTTCGCTGGCGCTGGCGGGGTGGGGGCGGGGGATGGTGCTTCTACCGTTTTAACCTCTGTCATTGCGAGGAGCGCAGCGACGTGGCAATCCGTTCTTTTTGATGGCGGTTTGGTTTGCGCAGGCATGTCCGGGCGGCCACATAGGGCCGCCCCTACACGGGATTGGAGGTTTGCGGGAACCAACGGAGTGGGTTATTGCGGCAGTCTGGCGGCGGGGCGTCGGGGACGCCGCCCCCTACGGAGTGCCTGCGGCGGGGAGGGACGGGGTCGTAGCTGCGGGGGTGAGGGACGGGGCCGCGGCGGGGGTCAGAGGGTGTAGGTTTGGGGGGCTTGGGTTATGGGGAGGAGGCGGGGGGCGTATTCGGGGTGGGTCTGGAGGAAGCGCTCCGTGGGGGAGTAGTCTTCCCACTGGTGCATGGGGAGGACGGCGCGGAGGTCGGCCAGCCGCAGGAGGTAGAGGAGGCCCCAGTCCTCCGCCTCCTTCTGGCGGCCGTCCAGGGGCACCATGGCGAGGTCGATGCGGCGGCCGCGGAGGGGCTCTGTGAAAGCCTTGAAGTTGGCAGCCATGGTGCCGTTGTCCGCCTTGGTCTCCCCCTCCCAATGCCACCAGTTGAGATCCCCGGCGTGGTAGAGGGTCTTCCCCTCCGCCGTTACCAGGTAGGCGACCCCGGCGTCCGTGGAGCGGAGGGCCTCCACCCGGACGCCGGGAATGGGCTCGAAGTCGTCCCCGCCCCGCACCAGGCGGCATTTCCGGGCGGTGGCCTCCGAGACGCCCCAGCGGGCCATGCTGCCCCTGCCCAGGTGGATGCCCTTGCCCAGGAGGAAGCGGACGTCCCGCGCCCCGTCGTCCAGGGCGAAGATCTGGGGATTGAAATGATCCTCGTGGCCGTGGCTCACGAAGACCAGGAGGGGCTTGCCCGCCGGGAGGGGCGGGAGGCTGCCCTTCCACCAGTCAAAGAGCAGGCTGACCTGGGAGAGTTCAACGAGGAAGCCGCTGTGGGCCAGGAATGTCACACGCATGGGGGATCTCCTTCTCCGGCGGGGGCCGGGCAGAATTTTCACGGGAAAGCTGCCGGGAAATGCCGCCAGGGCCGCGAAAAGCGTTGCCTGGGGCCGGAAGCTGTGGTACTATCATAGCATGAAAACGACAGAATTGACAACCGAAGAAGTGCTGGCCGCCTTCGGCCAGCGGCTTCTGCCCTGGTTTCAGGGCGCGGCCAGGGATCTACCCTGGCGGCACACCGATGACCCCTATGCCATCTGGGTCTCGGAGATCATGCTGCAGCAGACCCGGGTGGCGGCGGTGCTGGGCTACTACCGGCGCTTTCTGGAGGAGCTGCCCACGGTGGAGGCTCTGGCCAAGGCCCCGGAGGAGAAGCTCATGAAGCTCTGGGAGGGGCTGGGCTATTACAGCCGGGCCCGGAATCTCCAGCGCTGCGCCAAGGTGCTGCTGCGGGACTACGACGGGCGCTTCCC
>CAKTSC010000230.1 GCA_934597465.1 uncultured Dysosmobacter sp. | reverse complement strand
TGAACAAGCGGCTTCCGCCGCTCTTACTCATTGGGATCGTTCTCTAAAAGCGTTGCAAGGATCGCCATCCGGGGGTCGAGCTCCTTCTTGCAGGAGCAGGGGCCGAGGTTCAGATCAGCCCCGCAGCGGGGACAGAGCCCCTTGCAATCTTGGGAACACAACAGTTTCGTGTCCATTTCGAGGAGGAAGGCCGTCCGGGCGAGATCCTCCACATCCACATACTCACCGCTCTCCAGCAGGACGATGTCGTCGTTGTCCTCGTTCTGCTTCTCCGCGGCCAGGACGCACTGCCAATCCACGGCCTTCTCCCGAAGGAAGGGCTTCATGCAGCGGTCACAGACGCAGTGGAGGGTGGTTTTCGCCCGGAGCGAAAGCTCCAGCACGTCCAGGCGGTTGCGGACGCTGCCGGTGACTTCCACCGGCTCCGCGATGGGGCGGCTCCCGCCGAAGTCCAGATCGGAAAGATCCATGGAAAAGGCGAAGGGCAACTGGCCGCCGGGGGTGTTGATGATGGATCGAACGCTGAATTGCATAGTACACCTCGCAATGACACGGGTATTATTATAGTAGGCCAAGCCCCGCTTGTCAAACATTTTTTGAGAGTTTTTCAGATTTCCTTGCCAAACTCCCGTCCAGCCGCTAGAATAGGGGAAAGATGCTCCAAGTCGGCAAGGAGGAAGACGCCCATGCGGGAGTTCACCATCGGAAAAAACGACGCCGGACAGCGGCTTGACCGCTTCCTGGGGAAGACCCTTCCCCTGCTGCCCCCGGCCCTGGCCCAGAAGTATATCCGCCTCAAGCGGGTGAAGGTCAACGGCAAGGGCTCCAAGCGGGATGTGCGGCTCCAGCAGGGGGATGTCCTCCAACTATACATCAACGACGAGTTCTTTGACCAGCCCACGGAGGAAAACCGCTTCCTCTCCATCTTCCAGCCCAACCTCACCGTCGTCTACGAGGATGAGAACGTACTGCTGGCCGACAAGCGGCAGGGCCTCGTGTGCCACGCCGACGAGACGGAGAAGGTCAACACCCTCATCAACCACATCCAGGCCTACCTCTACCAGAAGCGGGAGTGGAACCCCCGCTGGGAGAACGCCTTTGCCCCAGCCCTCTGCAACCGCATCGACCGGAACACCGGCGGCATCGTCATCGCCGCCAAGAACGCCGAGACCCTGCGCATCCTCAACGAAAAGATCCGGGACCACGAGATCGAGAAATCCTATCTCTGCGTCGCCCTGGGGCGGCCCAAGCCGCCGGAGGGCCGCATCGAGGGCTTTCTTTTGAAGGACGAGGCCAAAAAGCAGGTCTCCTTCTACCATAAGCCCATCCCCGGGGGGAAGAGCGCCGTGACCCTATACCGGACCCTTGAGAGCCGGAACGGCTTAAGCCTTGTGGAGTGCCGCCTTTTGACCGGCCGGACCCACCAGATCCGGGTCTCCCTGGCGGAGATCGGCTGCCCCCTGCTGGGGGACGGCAAGTATGGCCGGGGCGACGTGAACCGCAGGTACGGTGAGACCCGCCAGGCCCTCTACTCCTACAAGCTGCGCT
This sequence comes from uncultured Dysosmobacter sp., assembly GCA_934597465.1. Classification (GTDB taxonomy): domain Bacteria; phylum Bacillota; class Clostridia; order Oscillospirales; family Oscillospiraceae; genus Oscillibacter. The sequence goes on along the minus strand of CAKTSC010000230.1, from coordinate 1,667 downwards.
TCGCCTTCCCCACCGACGCCGGGATGCTGAACTACCTGCGGGGGAAGGAATTCACCGTGGAGGACGTCCCCTTCCGGGAGAAATACTTCCCCCAGGGGGACTGACCCCAACCCTCTTGGCGGCCCCGCCGCCGGAAAGGAGACCCCATGAAGCTCTATCTCATCCGCCACGGCCAGTCGGAGGGCAATGTCCTCCAGGTCTTTCACGGACAGTTTGACTATCCCCTGACGGCCCAGGGCCGCCGGGAAGCCCTGCTCTGCGGGGAGAAGCTCCGGGACGTGCCCCTCACCCGCTGCTACGCCAGCGATCTCCGGCGGGCCCGGGATACCGCCGCCCTGGCGCTCCGGGGCCGGGACGTGCCCGTCACCCTCCTTCCCGCCCTGCGGGAGCAGAACGTGGGGAGCTTTGAGGGCCTTACCTGGGAGGAGATGGAGCGGCTCCATCCGGAGCTACTGGACGGCTTCCTCCACCGCTGGTTCGACACCACGCCCCCCGGCGGGGAGTCCGGCCGGGAGATGGAGACGCGGGTCTCCGCCGCCCTGGAGGGGATCCTGGCCAGGGAGGAGGACGCCCTCCTCGCCGCCCACTTCGGCACTCTCTCCCTGGTGCTGCACATCTTAGGGCTTGCCCGGAAGGAGGAGCTCTTCACGAAGCCCTTCTTCATCCACCAGGGCTGCTACACCGCCATCGAGTGGAAAGACGGCCGGGCGGAGCTCCTCTGCCTGAACGCCTGAGAAAAACGGTTAACTCGTCTTTTGTCCGTCTCCGCCCCAAATTTCCGGGGCGGAGACATTTTTTCGGGAAAAGGCGGAAAAACGCAGGAAAATCCCCTGTAAAATCGCCCGGAATCCTTGACTTTTCCAGTCAGTTCCGATAATATCTTGAATTGCCGAATTTCGACGGGAAAGTTACCCTCAGAGGGCAAAGCGCACTACGTCCCCCGGCGCGCTCCACTCCGCTGCCGGCGCGTATCGCCGTACTGCGTTTTGCCGTCTGAGCGTCCCCCACGAAACAGAGAGAAGAGGCCCCAAAAAAATTCTACGAAATGGGGGAGGATAAATGTCCAAAGAGTTGATTCGCCTGCGGGACATCTGCATGGCATTCGACGACGAGCAGGTTCTCGATCACTTAAATCTCTACATCAATGACAAGGAGTTCCTCACACTGTTAGGCCCCAGCGGCTGTGGCAAGACCACGACGCTGCGGATCATCGGCGGTTTCACCACGCCCACCTCGGGCGATGTGCTGTTTGACGGTGTGAGGATCAATGACGTTCCGCCCTATCAGCGGCAGATCAACACCGTTTTCCAGAAGTACGCCCTCTTTCCGCACCTGAATGTCTTTGAGAACGTGGCCTTCGGCCTGCGGATGCAGAAGCGGCCGGATCCCGACAACCCCAGGAAGACCGTCAGGATCCCCGAGGAGGAGATCCGGGAGCGGGTACTGGAGATGCTGGAGACGGTCAGCCTCAAGGGCTTTGAGCACCGGCGGCCGGATCAGCTCTCCGGCGGCCAGCAGCAGCGGGTGGCCATCGCCCGGGCTCTCGTCAACCGGCCCAAGGTGCTGCTGCTGGACGAGCCCCTGGGCGCTCTCGACCTGAAGCTCCGCAAGGACATGCAGATCGAGCTCAAGCGCATCCAGCAGCAGGTGGGCATCACCTTCATCTA
>CAKTSC010000229.1 GCA_934597465.1 uncultured Dysosmobacter sp. | reverse complement strand
GCCAGCCAGCTCCCCTTCAGGGCCCCGTACTTCTCCAGCGCCTCCAGGGCGTACTGGGAGCAGGTGGGGATGTAGCGGCAGCAGGGCGGCCGCAGGGGGGAGATGTTCCTCCGGTAGAATTTCACAAGAGCGATGAGCACGCGCTTCACGGCCTGTCCCCCCGGAGCATATGGAGCTCCCCGCAGAGCCTGCGGTAGCTCTCCCGCAGCTGCGGGAAGGGGGCGGAGAGGGTGCGGCCCCGGGCCACCACCACGATGTCCCAGCCGGGGGTGAGGCTCCCCGCCTCCAGCCGGACGGTCTCCCGCAGGCGGCGGCGGGCGCGGTTGCGCACCACGGCCTTGCCCAGCTTCGTGGAGACGGTGAAGCCGTAGCGGTTGCGGCCCAGGCTGTTGCGGCGGCAGTAGAGCACCATGCAGCGATCCACCGCCGTAGCTCCCTTGCGGTAGAGACGGCGGAAATCCCGGTTTTCCTTCAGTGTGACGGCGGCTTTCATGGCGCTTTCCTCCCCCCTTCCGGCCCGGGAAACTGCCCCGGATACTCCAATAGGGACGGAGGAATTTCGCACTCCCACCGTCCCTGAAGGGTTTTTATGATCTCTGTTCCCGTGCGGCCGTGATCAGTAGCTCAGACGGGCGCGGCCCTTGGCGCGGCGGCGGGCAAGAACCTTGCGGCCATCGGCGGTAGCCATGCGCTTGCGGAAGCCGTGAACCTTGGAGCGGTGCAGCTTCTTGGGCTGATAGGTACGTTTGGTTGCCATGCGGAAACACCTCCCTGATTTTCTCATAAGACCGCCGGTCTCTCGCGCGTCCGGCGGCACTGCCCGACGGGGAGGTCTCCCTCCTCGCGGCACACTGACTCAGGCGTCCTATGAGGACGCATGGTCTAGTATACCGTCTTTCTTCCGGGGTGTCAACAGAAATTTCGTCCCGGAGCCCCGTTTTTGCCCCCCAAATTCTCAATTTTTGATTCTTGATCGTCAATTTAAAGAGGCAGAACTTCTTTCTTTATATTTAGAATAAGTGTTGTGTTCCCTTGCGTTTTGTGGTATATTTAATATTGGGTAAAAACTGCTGTTCGGGGAGTGCGGGATCCGGCCTTCCCGGCAGGCGGACGGCTTCCCTCCGGCTGGGCCGGAGCGCGGCACAAGAGACAAAGAGAGGTGTTTCCATTTTGAATTCCATTGCAGACGTGTGGGAGAGCGTTCTCCAGCAGCTCCGCTCGGAGCTGTCCGAGACCACCATCCGCACCTGGTTCGACGAGATCACGCCCCTGGATCTCCGGGACGGGACGCTCTACCTCTACTGCCCCAACGATTTCAAGCGGGGCTACATCCAGTCCCTGTTCCTGAAGAACGTGCAGACCTCCCTGAAGGACATCTTCTCCGCCGACATCGGCGTGAAGCTGCTGGACGAGGATGGCTACCACGCCTTCCTGGGAGGCGAGAGCTCCCGCAACAAGTGCTTTGATCCCAACGACGAGTTCACCTTCGATACCTTCGTGGTGGGGCCCAGCAACAAGCTGGCCTACGCCGCCGCCCAGGCGGTGGCCCAGAATCCGGCCCAGAACTATAACCCCCTCTTCATCTACGGGGATTCGGGCCTTGGCAAGACCCACCTGATCTACGCCATCGCCCACGTGATCCGCCAGCGCAACAGCGCCGCCCGCATCGCCTACGTCAAGGGCGACGACCTTACCAACGAGCTGGTGGCCGCCATCCAGGCAGGCCCCAGCAAGAGCGCCGAGATGCGGGAGAAATACCGCCAGGCGGATCTCCTTCTGGTGGACGACGTGCAGTTCATCGCCGGACGAAAGCAGACCCAGGAGGAGTTCTTCCATACCTTCAATACCCTCTATGAGTCCGGCAAGCAGATCGTGCTGACCTCCGACCGGCCGCCCCACGAAATGACCCAGCTGGAAGACCGGCTCATGACCCGCTTTGAGTGGGGTCTTCTCGTGGATGTGTCCCCCCCGGACTTTGAGACGAGAATGGCAATCGTCAAGAACAAGGCCGCCATGATGGGCCTGGAGCTGCCGGACAAGATCGCCGCCTACATCGCCGAGAACGTCACCGCCAACGTCCGCCAGCTGGAGGGCACGGTGAACAAGATCAAGGCCTACAAGGATCTGCTGGGCTCCACCGCCGACGAGGAAACGGTGAACCGGGCCATCCAGGACATGCTCAAGCGCTCCAACGAGTACATCCCCTCCCCCGCCGCCATCATCGACTACATCTGCAAGTACTACAACCTGGAGGAAGCCGTCCTCCGGGGCCAGCAGCGCAACCGGGACGCCGTCATGGCCCGGCAGATCGCCATGTATCTCATCCGCTCCATGACGAACCTGTCTCTCGACGACATCGGCCGGGAGTTCGGAAACCGGGATCACTCCACCGTCATCCATTCCCTGGACAAGGTGGAGGAGCAGATGAAGAAGAGCCCCACCTTCGCCGAGACGGTGAAGGAGATCAAGACCAACATCAATTCCCGGCGGTAAGCGGGCGGCATTGCATCCTTTTCCCACGTTTCCCGTGGATTCCCCAAAGGGCGGGTGTGGAAAGTTCTCTCTTTCCACAGTGCCGTAGAGAAAGCGTGCAATTTCTCCACAGGGAAACGGAAGGGGCTGTGGAGGGCTGAGAGCGCAGTCTTTCGCCCTTTTTCCACGTTTTCCACAAAGTTTTCCCCCTACTACGTCTATTGCTAACAAAGTCTTCCTTTTTCTTCTTTGAAAAAGGCATCCTTCCAGGAAAGGACGATCCCCTCATGATGAAATTTACCTGTGAAAAGACCCTTTTACAGAGCGCCGCCGCCGTAGCCAGCCGGGCCGTGGCCGCCAAGAGCTCCATCCCGGCCCTGGAGGGCCTACTGCTGGAGACCGGCGAGACCCTCACCGTCTCCGGCTACAATATGAATACCGGCATCCGCACGGAGCTGGGCACCGAGGTCGGCGGCCAGGGGCAGCTGGTACTGAACGCCCGGCTTTTCGGCGACATCATCCGCAAGATGCCGGATGATGTCATCGCCTTCTCCTCCGACGGCAAGGGGCTGGTGCATCTCAGCTGCGGTGACGCCAGCTTTGAGATTCCCGCCCTCAGCGCCGAGGATTACCCGGAGCTCCCCGAGGTGGAGGACGAGAACTTCGTCGTCCTGCAGCAGCGGGTGCTGCGGGAGATGATCGAAGAGTGCGCCTTCGCCGTCTCCACCAACGAGGCCCGCCCCGTCC
>CAKTSC010000228.1 GCA_934597465.1 uncultured Dysosmobacter sp. | reverse complement strand
CAAGCGCGAGATCGAACGAACGATGAAAGAGAGACACTGACCATGGACGAGACCGGGATCAACTGGAACAGCGAATCCAACCCGCCCGCGGCGGAGCCTGCCCCGCAGGCGGCTCCTGCGCCGGAGGCCCCTGCCGGGGATATCCGGCTCCCGCCGCCCCTGCCGGAGGAACCGGCTGACCGGGGCAGCGCGGCCCTGGGCATCCTGGGGGCCCTGCTGGGCGCCATCGTGGGCACCATCCCCTGGTTCCTTGCCAGCACCTTCGCCAGCTTCTTCATCGGCTGGCTGGGCTTCCTTACCGCCGTGGCCTCCGCCTGGGGCTACCGGAAGCTCCACGGCCGCAAGTCCGTGACCTTCGCCACCGTCACGGTGATCCTCTGCTCCATGCTGACCCTCTTCGCAGCGGAGATCGCCTCCTGGATGTACGTCCTCTGCACGGATCCGGAGTGGCAGGCCGACGCCGCCTACTACGGCGTCAGCGTGGCGCAGATGGCCTGGGAATCCATCCTGATGCCGGAGAACTGGGGCGTCATCCTGCCGAACCTGGGGGTGGGGATGCTCATCGGCCTTCTGGGCGTGCTGTCCGTCCGGCCCTCCGTGAAGCGGTATGTGACGGGGGAGAGCGCTCCTGCCCTCCCGGCCCAGCCGGGCTGGGGCAGTGCCGTCCGGGCGGAAACGGCGGCGGAAGGGCCCCTGCCCACGGCCTTCGTGGTGCGGGATAAGAAGTGGGTGCGGGTGCTGCTGCGGGTCATCGGCATCGCTGACCTGGTGTTCTTCGCCGGGCTGGAGCTCCTGATGCTCGTGGGCATCCTGGCGGGGGAGGGGAGCGATGAGAGGGAGACCCTGGCCGCTGTGACCGTTGTCTTCCTGCTCTGCGCCGCCCTGGGCGTCTTCCTTCTCTGCAATGCCCGGCGGAAGCTGGTGGTGGAGGGGGAGACCCTCAGCTATCTCGGCACCTTCGGCGCCCCCAAGACCTTCGCCCTCCGGGACATCGCTGGGATGAAGATCTCTGCCAACGGCCGCCGTCTCCTGAATCGGGACGGCAAAGTGCTGGCCCGCTTTGAGGATAACCAGGAGGGCAGCGCGGAGCTGCTGCAGCTCCTCCGGAGCCGGGGCATCGGCCTGACCCGGTAAAATGAAAACAATTTGTAATATCACGTCGAAATCATACGGAAAGGAATGGACAACGCTATGAGTAATCCGATTTTCACCATTGAGATGGAGGACGGCAAGGTCATGACCGGTGAGCTGTACCCCGAGAAGGCCCCCAACACCGTGAATAACTTCATCGCCCTGGCCAACGCCGGCTTCTATGACGGCCTCATCTTCCACCGGGTCATCCCCGGCTTCATGATCCAGGGCGGCTGCCCCCAGGGCACCGGCATGGGCGGCCCCGGCTACAGCATCAAGGGCGAGTTCGCCCACAACGGCTGGCAGCAGAACGACCTCCACCACGAGCTGGGCGTCCTCTCCATGGCCCGTGCCATGCATCCCGATTCCGCCGGCAGCCAGTTCTTCATCATGGTGGGCGAGGCCGGGTATCTGGACGGCGAGTACGCCGCCTTCGGCCGTCTGCTGGAGGGCATGGCCGCCGCTCAGGATATCTCCCGGGTGCCCCGCAGCATGGGCAATGACCGGCCCAAGGTGGAGCAGGTGATCCGTACCGTCCGGGTGGATACCCAGGGCGTGGACTATCCCGCCCCGGAGAAGGGGGCCGACCGATGAAGACCGCCATCCTGACGGGGGCTTCCTCGGGGCTCGGCATCCAGTTCGCCCGGCAGCTGAAGCGGGTCTTTCCGGAGGTGGAGGAGCTCTGGCTCATCGCCCGGCGGCAGGATCGGCTGGAGGCCCTGGCGGCGGAGCTGACGGATCTCAAGACCGTGGTGCTGCCCCTGGATCTCTGCCGGGAGGAGAGCTTCACCGCCCTGCGGGAGAAGCTGGCGGCGGAGCAGCCGGAGGTGGTGCTGCTCCTGAATAATGCGGGCTGCGGGTATCTCGGCAACGTAGGGGACGGGCCCCTGGAGCGGCAGACGACGATGATCGATCTCAACGTCCGGGCCCTCACCGCCATCACCCACCTGGTGCTGCCCTACATGAAGGCGGGCTCCCACATCCTGAACACCAGCTCCATCGCCTCCTTCTGCGCCAACGCCAAGCTCAATACCTACAGCGCCACCAAGGCCTATGTCTCCAGCTTCACCCGGGGCTTGAGCTTCGAGCTCCGGAACCGGGGCGTCAGCGCCACGGCGGTCTGCCCGGGGCCCATGGCCACGGAGTTCGTCACCGTCGGCGGCATCACCGGCAACTCGCCGGAGTTTGAGCGCCTGCCCTACTGTGATCCCCAGCAGGTGGCCCTCAGCGCCATGACCGCCGCCAAGCACGGCCGCGTTTTCTACACCCCCACGGCCTTCTACAAGGTCTACCGGGTGGCAGCCAAGCTCCTGCCCCACGCACTGGTGGTGCGCTGGGCCAAGTGCGGCGATTGAAAAAAGTCACGGAATTGTAACACACTTCGACGCCGAAGTGTGTTACAATTCCGGATAGCAAACCTGTTTCCCATGCAAGCGCACCCTTCCGCCGCCAGGCGGAATTTCAAATCATTTTTCCCGGCGACATGCGCGGCGGGAAAAATACCTCTCGCGGAGCGAGCGTCGAATCGTCCGCCGAAGGCGGACGACCGAGGCGCAGAGCGGAGTGCATCTCGAAAAAAGCCTTGGCTTTTTTCGGAGCATCGTAACTCCCGTCCTAACTCGCGCGGCAAACCAGCGAAGCGTTTGGCGCGCGAAGAGGAGGAGCAGCGGAGTGAGAGAGCTTTCGCCGCGAGGCGGAAGCGAAGGATACGGAGCTTGCTCCGACGATTTGGGGGCGTACCGGTTTCGACGGGGGTATGGAGGCAGGATCAGCGGGCGGATGCGCCTGACATCCTAAAAACGGGCAATTATAAATTAAAGAACAACAACGAGTTTGCTGTTGCTGCCTAATTAAGGCAGCCGTCTGAACCGGAGAGGCCACAGGCCGGGGAAGGCGTCGTTTATGTGGCGTCCGTGAGGCGGGAAAGAGTTGACCTGCCCACGCATCATGACTCTCACCTGAACGGATCGGCGTGACGGCTTGCCGCCGGGAGGGGAACAAGGGGAGCGAGACCCCGCCAATAACCGCCTGCGCCCGGAGAAAATCCTGTTAAAGTGCTTTCGGACAGGGGTTCAACTCCCCTCGCCTCCACCA
>CAKTSC010000227.1 GCA_934597465.1 uncultured Dysosmobacter sp. | reverse complement strand
CCGGAGGTGGGCTGCACCAGGCCCATGATGACCTTGGCCAGGGTGGTCTTGCCGCCGCCGTTGGGGCCGGTGAAGACCAGGAGCTTATGATCCGGCACCGTCAGGGAGACGCCCTTCAGGATGTCCAGGGATCCGCCCTCATCCTGGACGGTGTAGCGGATGTCTTTCAGTTCCAGCATGGTGTCTGAAACCTCCTTTAGCAGATGTTTCACGGGGAAAACTGTCATATCTTTGTAAGTCTAGCAGAAAGTCCGGGAAAATGCAAGGCATTCCACGAAAACCCGCCGGGTTGGAGGGATTTTCCCCGGGGAGGGAGAAGGCGGCGGGTAGGGGAGAGACGTTTGATGCGTGTGGAGGTAGTTTGCCCGCTTCGGCGGAAAAGTTTTCCCGGGAGGGGCGGGCGCACCCCGGCTGACTTCGCGGCATAGCCTGGAAAAGGAAAGGGGAGGATGGCAATGGACGAAATGACCTACGGCGGGGCGGGGTATGATTACCGCCGCCACGACCGGCTCTGGCAGCGGGTGGCCCCCAGCATGCCGCCCTATCCGGAGGGCGGCAGGATGACGGCGACGGGCGGCAGGATGACGGCGACGGGCGGTGGAATGACGGGGGCGGCGGGGATGGCGCTCTCCGGCGGCGGAGCTCCTGCCGGTGGGGCGGTTCCTTCCGGCGGTATGGCACCCTCCGGTGGGGGGCTGCCTGGGCTGGGGACGGCTTCCGGCACCGGGACGGCCGGTGCCGGAGCGGCTGCCGCCGCCCCGGACGCCGCCCTGGAGACGCTGCCCGGGGCGGTGAGCGATCCCTGCTGCATGGGTTCCGCCGCGAAGGACGATCTGGCGGTGCTGGAGGGCTTTCGGGAGCAGGAGCTGGCGGACGGTCGGTACTATCAGGCCATGCTGTGCGCCGCGCCCCAGGCGGGGCGGGGCGTTCTGCGGGAGCTCATCGCCCGGAAGCAGGCCCACGGCCGGACACTGGGGGCCTTCCTCTACCTTATCACCGGGCGGCGGTACGGGGAGGAGGGAGACTGCCAGCGGATCTACGTGGGGAGCTGGTGTCCGGCCCTGCGCCAGCGCTATCACGAGGAGGCCTGCGCGGGCTTCAACTACCTGCGGGCGGCGGAGGGCACCGCGGATCCCTGCCTGCAGAAGGCATACCGGCGGCTCTCGGAGGAGAGCTACCGGCAGGCGGACTGGGTGACGGGACTGCTGGAAAAGGCCCTGGGCGGCTCTTGCACCCGGCCCGGGATGGGAGTATAATGGCGGAAACGCCGGGCGGACTGCCCGTCCGGCCCCCCCGCCCGGCGGGGGAAAGAGACCATACCAAGGAGGCATCCCCATGGAGGCAAACATCACGAGAGAGCAGGCCCTGGCCCTGCTGCGGGAGTATAACCAGGAGCCCTTCCACATCCAGCATGCCCTGACGGTGGAGGGCGTTATGCGCTGGTACGCCCGGGAGCTGGGTCACGGCGCGGACGAGGAGTTCTGGGCCCTGGCGGGCCTGCTCCACGACATCGACTTTGAGCGCTGGCCGGAGGAGCACTGCCGCAAGGCCCCGGAGCTGCTGGCAAAGGGCGGCTGCTCGCCGGAGCTGATCCACGCCGTCTGCTCCCACGGCTACGGCATCTGCTGCGAGGTGGAGCCCGTCCACGAGATGGAGAAGGTGCTCTTCGCGGCGGATGAGCTGACGGGGCTCATCGGCGCGGCGGCCCGGATGCGGCCCAGCAAGTCTGTGCAGGACATGGAGCTCTCTAGTCTCAAGAAGAAGTTCAAGGACAAGAAGTTCGCCGCGGGCTGCTCCCGGGATGTGATCCGCACCGGCGCGGAGCGCCTGGAGTGGGAGCTGGACACCCTGCTGGAGCGCACCATCGAGGCCATGCGCTCCTGCGAGGGGAGCGTGGCCGGGGAGCTGGCTGCCCTGGGCCTTGCCTGAGGGCTTTCGGAAGACGGGAAGAACCCGCCCGGAGGATGGGATCCTCCGGGCGGGTTTGTGTTTTTGGGGACGGTTTGCGTGGGGGATAGGGGAATTGAGAATTGAGAATGGAGAATGGAGAATGGGCCTGCGGGGGACGGGAGACAGGGGGCGAAGGACGAGAGACGGGGGACGAGGGACGGGCGGCCACATAGGGCCGCCCCTACGGGGTATCGAGGGGCTGTGGGAAGCAACGGAGTTGGTTTTTGCGGTGGTCTGGCGGCGGGGCGGGACGGAGCCCGCCCCTACACGGGGGTTGGGGGCGTTTAAGGATGAGGGGAAGGATGGCGGTCATCGGGAGTGCGTCCTGGCAATCCCTCAGTCACGGCCTATGGCCGTGACTGCTCCTGTTGCGGTGCCCAAAATTCTTTGTTCGCTAATCGCTCACAGAATTTTGACCGCAGCCACTGGCTCACCTCGCTGCGTCTGCCCCCGGCAGCGCTCGGCTCGCTCCCCCCTTTGCACATGGGAGCCTTTGGCCTGCGGGGACGGGGGCGGAGGGTTGAATGGCGCTCGGGCGGAGGGAAAGCCCCCGGCGGGAGCCGGGGGCTTTGGCGGTTAGGGGTGCTTGCGGCGGGGAATAGGGGTCACGCTTCGGCGGCCAGTTCGGCCAGGACACGGCGGGTCATGTCGGGGTAATTGCCGATGATGCAGGTAATGCCCCGGCGGGCCAGGGTGCGGACGGCCTCCTCCGTGTTGACGGTGTAGGGGTTCATCTCGATGCCGGCGGCGCGGAGCTCGGCGGCGATCTCCTCCGTCAGGTTCTGGTACATGGGGTGGTAGCACTGGGCGTGGAGCTTGCGGCAGTACTCCGCGGGATCCATGATCCAGGCCTCCACCAGCAGACCGTACTTCAGCTGGGGGGCGATGGCCTGCATCCGGCGGATGGAGTAGTGGTTGAAGCTGGAGATGAGGACGCGGTCTTCCAGATGGAACTCCTGAATGAGGGCCCAGGTCTTCTCCTCAATGCCGGGGTACTCGTTCTTGCCGGTCTTCAGCTCGATGTTTGTGACCTGGGGACGATCCTTCATATACTCGAAGTACTCCCGCAGGGTGGGGATGGGCTCCGGGTCAATCTGGCCCTTCCAGAGGTAGGCGGCGTCCAGCTGCCGCAGCTCCTCAAGGGTATAGTCGGAGACCACGCCGGAGGCCCCGGTGGTGCGCTTGAGCTCCTCGTCGTGGATGATGACTACCTGACCGTCCCGGGTGAGCTGCACGTCCAGCTCGATGCCGTCGGCCCCGGCCTCCTCAATGGCCTTGCGGAAGGCCAGCATGG
>CAKTSC010000226.1 GCA_934597465.1 uncultured Dysosmobacter sp. | reverse complement strand
TCGGGATCCAGCTTCAGCTCCTCCAGCATGTACTTCTTGCCCTCGGCGGAGTTGAAGAAGCGCAGGATCCGCTGGGAATCCTCGTCGTCGATGGCGATGGCCATGTCGGTGTTCTTCACGTTGTGGATCCAGGGGATGTGCTTGTCGCCGATGCCCTCGATCCGGTGGCCGCCGAAGCCGTTCTCCAGGATGGTGGGGCACTGCAGGGCCTCGCCCACGGCCAGCTTCAGGGTGGGATAGAGATCCTTCAGCCGGTCGCCGGTGGAGAGGGTACCGGCGGAGCCGGAGGTGAAGCAGGCGCCGGCGAAGCGGTCGCCGGGGCGCTTGATGGCCTCAAAGACGTCCGCCAGGGCGTTGCCCGTCACGTTGTAGTGCCAGAGGGGGTTGCCCATCTCCTCGAACTGGTTGAAGATCATGTACTGGGGATCCTGCTTGAGCTCGTTGGTCTTGTCGAAGATCTCCTTGACGTTGGATTCGCAGCCGGGGGTGGCGATGACCTCGCCGGCGATGGTGCGCAGCCAGTCAAAGCGCTCCTTGCTCATCTCGGCGGGGAGGATGGCCACGCTCTGGCAGGCCAGGAGCTTGGAATTGAAAGCGCCGCCGCGGCAGTAGTTGCCGGTGGAGGGCCAGACGGCCTTGTGATAGGTGGCGTCGAACTGACCGGTGACGAGACGGGGAGCGAGGCAGCCGAAGGAGGCGCCCACCTTGTGGCAGCCGGTGGGGAACCACTTGCCAACCATAGCCACGATGCGGCAGGGCACGCCGGTGAGCTCGGAGGGGAACTCGATGTAGTTGGGCACGGCCTGGTAGAGGCCGCCGAACTCCTTGGCCTCATTCTTCCAGGTGATGCGGAAGAGGTTCAGGGGGTTGATGTCCCAGAGGCCGACGTTCTTCAGCTGATCCTGGATCTTGCCGGGGATGGTCTCAGGGTGCTGCATCTGGGCGATGGTGGGGATGATGATGTGGTTTTCCCGGGCCTTCTGGATGTTGTGCTCCAGACCGGCCTTCCGGATAGAGAGATCGATCATGTTTCTTCCTTTCCTCCTGTCGTCTGTTTGGATTTGATGTCGATATAGGAATAAAGCGTGTACTTGGAGATTCCGAAGTATTTGGCGACCTTGTCGCCGGATTTGGTGACCAGGAAGGCCCCGCTGTCGTTGAGGAAGCGGATGGCCCGGACTTTGTCGTCCTTGGTCATGATGGCCACGGGCTTGCCCACCAGGGCCACGGACTGGGCGATGAGATCGTCGAGAAGGCTGGAGATATTGACGATCTTCTCCGGCTCGGTCTGGGGCGGGCCCTGGACGGAGATGAGCTCGTTCACCGCGCCCTGCACCATCATCAGCTTGGAGATGTCGTAGTTGATGGAGAGGATGGCCGAGACCTTGCCCCGGCTGTTGCGGATGTAGATGCTGGAGGATTTCAGGGTCTTGCCGTCCGGCGTGCGGGTGAGGTAGGCCAGGTGATCCGCCGGGTCGCTGTCCTGGCTCTGGAGCTGCTCGATGACCACGTGGGACGCGCCGTCCCCCACCTTGCGGCCGGAGACGTGCCCGTTCTCAATGGCCACGATGGAGTGGTCCGGATGGCGGCTCAGGTCGTGGACCACCACCTCGCAGCTGGGGCCGAATTGGGCCGCGATGCCCGCGGCGATCTGCCGTAGCAGGTCCAGCTTGCTGCTTTCCGTGGGGTATCCCTCCTCTGCTCTTTCAGTGGGCGAAAGGGCCCGGAGTTTGTGGAACTTCCACAGCCAGACGGGCCGATTCTACTTTATCATAGCATACTTTCCGGAGAAATCAATGACTTTGCCCAAAATATTTGTTTGGTTTTCAGATTTTTTGTTTGACTTCTGCGCTGGGTATGCTATGATACAGGCAGAGGCAAAGACTTCCCGGGGGAGGAATCCGGGAAGCGCAGAAAACATACCGTGAAAACTTTGCAGTATGGGAGGAAGCTAACATGGATTTTGAAGCGATCAAGAAGGCGGCGGAAGGCTACCGGGCGGACATGACCCGTTTCCTGCGGGATCTCGTGGCCATCCCCAGCGAGAGCTGCGGCGAGGAGGGCGTCATCCGCCGCATCGCCGCCGAGATGGAGAAGCTGGGCTTTGACAAGGTGGAGATCGACGGCGAGGGCAACGTCCTGGGCTGGATGGGCCACGGCGACCGCGTCATCGCCTTCGACGCCCACATCGACACCGTGGGCATCGGCAACATCGAGAACTGGAAGTTCGACCCCTACGAGGGCTATGAGAACGACACCGACATCGGCGGCCGGGGCTGCTCCGACCAGGAGGGCGGCATCGTTTCCGCCGTCTACGGTGCCAGGATCATGAAGGATCTGGGCATCCTGCCCGAGGACATCTCCGTCCTCGTCACCGGCACCGTCCAGGAGGAGGACTGCGACGGCCTCTGCTGGCAGTACATCGTCAACGAGGACTTCGGCAAGGCCGAGGCCCAGCGCCGCATCGAGTTCGTGGTCTCCACCGAGCCCACCGACGGCGGTATCTACCGGGGCCATCGCGGCCGCATGGAGATCCGGGTGGATGTCCACGGCGTCTCCTGCCACGGCTCCGCCCCCGAGCGCGGCGACAACGCCATCTACAAGATGGCGGACATCCTGCAGGACGTCCGCGCCCTCCAGGAGAACGACGACTCCGACGAAAACGAGATCAAGGGCCTCGTGAAGATGCTCAATCCCAAGTATAACCCCGAGCATTGGGAGGATGCCCGCTTCCTGGGCCGGGGCTCCGTCACCGTCTCCCAGATCTTCTATACCTCCCCCTCCCGCTGCGCCGTGGCGGACAGCTGCGCCGTGTCCCTGGATCGCCGCATGACCGCCGGCGAGCCCTGGGATTACTGCCTGGATGAGATCCGCAACCTCCCCGCCGTGAAGAAGTACGGCGACGACGTGAAGGTCTCCATGTATATGTATGACCGTCCCGCCTGGACGGGCCTCAGCTATCCCACCGAGTGCTACTTCCCCACCTGGATCAACAAGGCCAACGCCCCCCACGTCCAGGCGCTGGTGGACGCCTACCACGGCATGTTCGGCACCGAGCGCATCGGCGCCCCCGCTGCCATGCCCGCCCGGGAGGGCCGTCCTCTCGTGGATAAGTGGACCTTCTCCACCAACGGCGTCTCCATCCAGGGCCGCTACGGCATCCCCTGCGTGGGCTTCGGCCCCGGCGCGGAGGCCCAGGCCCACGCCCCCAACGAGATCACCTGGAAGCAGGATCTCGTCACCTGCGCCGCCGTCTACGCCGCCGCTCCCGCCCTCTAC
>CAKTSC010000225.1 GCA_934597465.1 uncultured Dysosmobacter sp. | reverse complement strand
AGTTAGGAGAATTTCCATGTCTTCCATGATCGAACTGAAGGATGTCACCTTCGCCTACCCGGCGGAGGAGGGCAAGCAGACGAAAAACGCCCTGGACGGGGTCACCCTCTCCATTGAGAAGGGCAGCTTCGTGGCGGTGCTGGGCCACAACGGCTCCGGCAAGTCCACCCTGGCCAAGACCATGAACGCCATCCTCATCCCCACTGCGGGCAAAGTCCTGGTGGAGGGGATGGACACCGCGGAGGAAGCGAACCTCCTCGCCATCCGCCAGCGGGTGGGCATGGTCTTCCAGAACCCGGACAACCAGATCGTGGCCAACGTGGTGGAGGAGGACGTGGCCTTCGCCCCGGAGAACCTGGGCGTCCCCAGTGAGGAGATCCGCCGCCGGGTGGATGCCTCCCTCCGGGATGTGGGCATGTCGGAGTTCGTCCGCCACGCCCCCCACCTCCTCTCCGGCGGCCAGAAGCAGCGGGTGGCCATCGCCGGCGTCATCGCCATGGAGCCGGACTGCATCGTCCTGGACGAGGCCACCGCCATGCTGGATCCCGTGGGGCGGCAGGAGGTTCTCTCCACCGTCCACCGCCTCAACCGGGAGAAGGGCATCACCGTGGTGCTCATCACCCACCACATGGATGAGGCGGAGGATGCCGACCGCGTCCTGGTGATGGATCACGGCAGGCTCACCATGGACGGCACCCCGGAGGCCGTCTTCTCCCAGCCGGAGACGCTCTGGCGCATGGGTCTCACCGTGCCGGAGACCGTCTCCCTCCTCTACCGCCTCCGGCTGGAGGGAATGGAGCTGCCCCTCACCGCCATCCACACGGAAGACTGCGCCGACGTCATCCTCTCCGCCCTGGGGAAGGACGCCAACAAGAGATAAAGGAACGAGAACATGGAACCGATCATTGAAGTCCGCCGCCTGACCCACACCTACTCCGTGGGCACCCCCTTCCAGCGGGACGCCGTCCACGATGTGAGCTTCACCGTGGAGAAGGGGGAATTCCTGGGGATCATCGGCCACACCGGCTCCGGGAAGTCCACCCTGATCCAGCATTTGAACGGCCTCCTGGCCCCCACCTCCGGCGAGATCCTGCTCTCGGGGAAGAATATCTGGGCGGAGCCCAAAAAGATCCGCGCCGTCCGCTTCCGGGTGGGGCTGGTGTTCCAGTACCCGGAGTACCAGCTCTTTGAGGAGACGGTCTACAAGGACATCGCCTTCGGCCCCGGCAACATGGGCAAGACCGGGGCCGAGCTGGACGAGTGCGTCCGGGAGAGCGCGAAGCTGGTGGGCCTGGGGGAGGACACCCTGGAGAAATCCCCCTTTGAGCTCTCCGGCGGGCAGAAGCGCCGGGTGGCCCTGGCCGGGGTCATGGCCATGCGGCCGGAAGTGCTGATCCTGGACGAGCCCACGGCGGGCCTTGACCCCGCCGGCCGGGAAAACCTCATGGCCAACATCCGGGACTACCGGGAGAATACCGGCTCCACCATCCTCCTTGTCAGCCACAGCATGGACGAGGTGGCCCGAAACGCCGACCGCATCCTGGTTCTGAAGTCCGCCGGCATCCTGATGCAGGGGACTCCCAGGGAGGTCTTCGCCCGGGGGGAGGAGCTCCTCTCCGCCGGGCTGGACGTGCCCCAGGCCACCCGCATCGCCATGGCCCTTCGCCGCCGGGGCGCCGCCATCGACCCCGCGGTCTACACCGTGGAGGAGCTGAGCCGGGAGATCCTGGCCCTGAGAGGGGGGAAGGCCCCGTGCTGAAAGATATCACCCTGGGCCAGTATTTCCCCGGCGACACCCCGGCCCACAAGCTGGATCCCAGGACGAAGATCGTCCTGGTCGTCCTCTACATCGTGGCCCTCTTCCAGGCCAGGAACCTCCTCACCTACGCCCTCATGGCCGTGACCTTCGTGACCTGCGCGAAGATCTCCAGGGTGGGGGCCCGGGCCCTTCTGAAGGGCCTCAAGCCCGTGGTCATCATCGTCCTCTTCACGGGCTTCCTCAACCTCTTCTTCACCCCCGGCGAGACGCTCTTCGAGCTGGGCTTCCTCCGTCTCACGGACGCCGGTATCTACAACGCCCTGCGCATGGTGGTGCGCATCCTGCTCCTCATCATGGGCACCTTCCTTTTGACCTACACCACCAGCCCCATCGCCCTGACGGACGCCCTGGAGCGGCTGCTGAACCCCCTGAAGAAGCTCCGCGTCCCCGTCCACGAGCTGGCCATGGTCATGTCCATCGCCCTGCGCTTCATCCCCACCCTCATCGAGGAAACGGACAAGATCATGTCCGCCCAGAAGGCCCGGGGCGCGGACTTCGAGAGCGGAAACCTCATCCAGAAGGCCAGGGCTCTCGTCCCGGTGCTGGTGCCCCTCTTCGTCAGCTCCTTCCGCCGGGCGGATGAGCTGGCCGTGGCCATGGAGTGCCGCTGCTACCACGGCGGCGAGGGCCGGACGCGGCTCCATGTGCTCCGCTTCGCCTCCCGGGACTACCTGGCCCTCGTCCTCGGCGCCGCCATCACCGCCGCCGTCATCATCCTGGCCCGCCTGGGCTTCTGACCCCCGGAAAGGAGGGATCCCATGCGCAACATCGCCTTAAAACTCATGTATAACGGCACCGCCTACCACGGCTGGCAGGTGCAGCGCAATGCCGTCTCCGTCTGCGAGACGCTGCAGAAGGCCCTCCGCCAGATCACGGGGGAGGATGTCCACCTGACGGGCTGCGGCCGCACGGACGCCGGCGTCCACGCCGAGCGCTACGTCGCCAACTTCCGTACCGAAAGCCGCATCCCCTTAGAGCGCCTGCCCTTCGCCGTCAATACCCACACGCCGGAGGACATCGCCGTCAGCGAGGCCCTGGAGGTGGCGGAGGACTTCAACGCCATCGGCTCCTGCCGGAAAAAGGAGTACACCTACCGCATCTACAACTCCCGGGTGAAGAACCCCTTCTACGTCAACCGGGCCTACTTCTACCCCAAGCGCCTGGACGAGGACTTCCTGAACCGGGCGGCGCATATGTTCGTGGGGACGCATGACTTCGCCGCTGTCCGCTCCGTGGGCACGGAGACCCGCACCACCGTCCGCACCATCTACTGGTGCGACGTCACCCGCAGCGGCGAGCTCCTGGAGCTGAAGGTCTGCGCCGACGGCTTCCTCTACAACATGGTGCGGGCCATCACCGGCACCGTCCTCTACGCGGCGGAGGGCAAGTTCCGCCCGGAGGACATCCCCGCCATCCTGGAGAGCCGGGACCGCACCCTGGCGGGGCCCACCGTGCCCCCCGG
>CAKTSC010000224.1 GCA_934597465.1 uncultured Dysosmobacter sp. | reverse complement strand
CTTTCAATTCGGAAAGAATACCCCCTCGCAAGCCTCCGATCTTCATCGGATCCTCCGCCCCCGCCGGAACGGCGGGAAATCCAAGGCCCCGATTCTAGGGGCCATCCTTTTTACTCCAACCCTTCCAGCATCGTCCCCAGATGCTCCCGCAGATCCTCCGCGCCGTGGTAGGTGTAGATCACCGCCCGGCCGCCCCGGCCCAGGGCCAGCATCTGATAGTGCGCCTCCCCCTGCCAGAGGATGGCGAAGTCCGCCCCGGGGCAGTCCAGCTCCTGCCGCTGCCAGTCGATGTTCTCGATGTGCTCCACCTCCATCTGCGCCCGGACGAAGGTCTCCGTCAGGAAGGGCAGCGTCACCCGGAGCTCCACGGTAGTGAGGGTGGGCCCGTAGTAGCCGTTGATGGTGGAGAACCGCTCCCCCTCCGGCGGCCGGTAGTCGCCGATGCCGTACTCCCTCCGCTCGGCCTGCACCGGCGCCAGCAGAGAGAAGCCCAGCCGCCGGGTGTCGCGGCGGGAGTCGTCCGCCTCCCGGCAGGGATAGGTCTCCTCCAGTTCCACGATGCAGGGCCGGTGCTCCGCCGGGAAGGTGTAATCCTGCCGGCTGACCCAGCCGTTCCACAGCAGCGCCGCCAGCGCCGCCGCCAGCAGCAGGGCCGTCACCGCGTTCCGCCGGAGGCAGGGCCTGTCAGGCTGTGGCACGCCCCCGGCCGCCACGGTCTCCCGCAGGGCGGCCACCCGCCGCCGCTCGCGTCGGGCGCACCAGAGGCTCCAGCCGAGATAGAGATAGATGCTCAGGGGCATCCGCATCAGCATCCAGGGCAGGTAGCCTGGCTGCACCGCCATGCCGAAGACCGTCAGCGCCGCCAGCGCCAGCAGCAGTCCCAGGGTGAAGCGGTCGGCCCGCCGCAGGGCGCGGTCAAGCCCCTCCAGGGCCGCCGCCTGGCTCTCGCTGTCGGAGTAGGGCTCCGGCGCCCCGGGATCCTCCGTGGCGAAGACCTCGAAGCCCGTGATGGAGCAGATATACTCCCAGCCCGCCTCCCGGTAGAGTTCCCGCCGCAGGTCGGCCCCGGGCTTCCGCCGCCCCCCGTTGGGGGCCAGGCGGTAGCGCAGCTCCCTGGGCTCCCCTCGCTCCAGAAAGCAGAGGGCCGTGCCCACCTCCCAGGGGAAGTACCCCTGCCTTGCCAGCCCCTCCAGCCAGCGCTCCATGCCCGGGGCGTCGTAGGGGGCGATGGGGTTCATCCGGATCCGGTACTTCATGGCAGCTCCTCCTCCGCGTCCAGAACACATTGCTTCAGCCGCTGCAGCTCCGCCAGATAGGCGGCCCGCCCGGCCTCCGTCAGGTGATAGGTGCGCCTGCGCCCGGCGTCGCCGGTCTCCGTCTCCCGGATGTAGCGCTCCTCCAGGAATTTCCCCAGCAGGGTGTAGAGCGTCCCCGGCCCCAGCCGCACCCGGCCCGCCGTCCGCTCCGCCACCTCCCGGGCGATCTCCGTGCCGCAGACATCCCGCCGGGCCAGCACCATCAGCGTGTAGAACATGGCCTCCGTCAGCGGGCCCCGCTCCCGGCCTCCCATGGGCGTCCCTCCCTCCATGATATCGTCTCTCGATTATCGCTTCTCGATATCGTCTAGCGATATTGTATCTCAGCCCCCGCCCCCTGTCAAGGGGAAGCCGAAAAAAATCCCGCCGCCCCCTCCGAGGCGGCGGAAGCCGTTTTCACTTGGGAGCCCGGGGCTCACGTCCACGTCTCAAAGGGATAGGTGCAGAGGAACTCCTCCGGCACCGGCTCCCCCGGGGTCTGGAAGCTCACCCGGACGCAGGCGGGGGCATAGGCTTTCACGCCCTCCGGCAGCAGGGGGAAAACCTCCACGTTCCGGTAGCGCCGGGCATGGGCCTCGGAGAAATGCAGCTTGAAGCCGGGATCCTGCAGCATCTCCGCGGTCAGATCCAGGATCTCCCCCCGAACCTCCTCCGTCAGCTCCCCCCGGATCCCGATCACCACCTGCTGGGGGTAGGCGTAGCGCACGCTGACCCTTTCGGCCCCCCGCGCCTCCACCTGGGCGGCGTAGGTCTTGGCC
Source organism: uncultured Dysosmobacter sp. (assembly GCA_934597465.1). Classification (GTDB taxonomy): domain Bacteria; phylum Bacillota; class Clostridia; order Oscillospirales; family Oscillospiraceae; genus Oscillibacter. Next base: position 1,217 of record CAKTSC010000224.1, on the reverse strand, counting down.
TCCGCCGTCCGCAGGGGCAGGGGCGTCACGCCCCGGTAAAGGCCCCGCCAGAGCCCCAGTCCCACCAGCACAGCCGCCGCCAGAAGGAGCAGCGGCCCGCGCCATTTCTTTCCCTTCATCGTCTGCGCTCCTTTCCCGCAGATTCCCGCGCTCCGGTTTCTGTTTCCTGCCCTCAGCATACCATGGCCGCCCTCCCCTTGGCAAGGCATCCCCGCCCCGGCGCGCACTTTTCCCCCTTTCCGCCCGCCAGGGATTGACAAGCACCGGGAAATATAGTATGGTAGATAGACTTTGAGGGAGTAGGTGGCGCCTTCGGCGCGGCAAGTCAACATGCTGGCGGCAAGGCCGCCTGGCTTGTCTGAAACAGCGAGACTCAAGGGTTGGCTTCGCCATGCCCTGGGTCTCTTTTTCTATGCCTGCCCCGGGGCCACGGCGCATATACTTGCCGGGAGGATACTGTTATGAGCATTCTGGAACTCTTTCTCATCGCCGTGGGCCTGTCCATGGACGCCTTCGCCGTCTCCGTCTGCAAGGGTCTCGCCACCCGGCAGCTGCGATGTCGGCATTACCTCATCATCGGCGCCTGGTTCGGCGGCTTCCAGGCCCTGATGCCCAGCCTCGGCTACCTCCTGGGCTCCACCTTCGAGAGCTACATCACCGCCATCGACCACTGGGTGGCCTTCGTCCTGCTCTGCCTCATCGGCGGCAGCATGGTGAAGGAGGCCCGGTCCGACGACGAGGAGGCCGGGGCGGACAACAGCTCCTTCGCCTTCAAGACCATGCTGCTGCTGGCCATCGCCACCAGCATCGACGCCCTGGCCGTGGGCGTCACCTTCGCCCTGCTGCCGGGGGTGAACATCGTGGCCGCCGTCAGCTTCATCGGCTGCACCACCTTTATCCTCTCCGCCGCCGGATTGAAGGTGGGCAACGTCTTCGGCCTGAAGTACAAGTCCCGGGCGGAGCTCACCGGCGGCATCATCCTCATCCTCATGGGCTGCAAGATCCTGCTGGAGCACCTGGGCGTCATCCACTTCTGACGGGGCGGCGGACACGGCAATTTTTCCGCAAAAATTCCGGAAAGGGCTTGACAACTCCGGCTCTTTTCTGGTATAGTAATCCGTGCCCGCTGAAAGGCGAAGTATGGCGGCATAGCTCAGTTGGCTAGAGCATGCGGTTCATACCCGCAGTGTCCCCGGTTCGAATCCAGGTGCCGCTAC
>CAKTSC010000223.1 GCA_934597465.1 uncultured Dysosmobacter sp. | reverse complement strand
GACCCCCGGATGGCGATCCTTGCAACGCTTTTAGAGAACGATCCCAATGAGTAAGAGCGGCGGAAGCCGCTTGTTCAAGATCAAGGAGGTGTCAACATGGCAGTCCCTAAGGGAAAAGTATCCAAGGCAAGACGTGATAAGAGACGTAGCTCCACCTGGAAGCTGGCAGTTCCTGGTCTCGTTGCGTGCTCCAAGTGCGGTGCGCTGCATCTGCCCCACAGAATGTGCCCCGAGTGCGGTACTTACAAGGGCCGCGAGGTCAAGGTCATCAAGTCCGTCGCCGCGAAGTAAGTGTCAAGAGAAAAGGCTGCGGGAGGAGCTTCCTCCCGCAGCCTTTTTGCTGTCCTGAACGGCTTTTTCACGGCCCTTCGACCGCTTTCCTCTTGCCCTCCCGGAAAAAATCAGGTAAAATAGATAAATTAGAGAATCCCACGGCCATCCGCCGTGAAAACCCCGCATAAAGGAGGTCGAAACCCCATGTCCAAACCCATCATTGCCATCGTGGGCCGCCCCAACGTGGGCAAGTCCATGCTCTTCAACAAGATTACCGGCAAGCGCCTCTCCATCGTGGAGGATACCCCCGGCGTCACCCGGGACCGCATCTACGGCGAGAGTGACTGGTGCGGCCGGAAGTTCACCCTCATCGACACCGGCGGCATCGAGCCCCGGAGCGACAGCCAGATCCTGAATTTCATGCGCCAGCAGGCGGAGATCGCCATTGAGAACGCCACGGTCATCATCTTCCTCTGCGACATCCGCACGGGCCTCACCGCCGCGGACCAGGAGGTGGCCTCCATGCTGCTGCGATCCGGCAAGCCCATCGTCCTGGCCGTCAACAAGATGGACTCCACCGGTATCCCGGACCCGGATTTCTATGAGTTCTACAACCTGGGCCTGGGCGATCCCATCGCCGTCTCCGCTGTCCACGGCCACGGCACCGGCGATTTGCTGGATGCCTGCCTGCAGTATTTCCCACCGGAGGAGGAAGAGGAGGAAGAGGACGACGCCATCAAGGTGGCGGTCATCGGCAAGCCCAACGCCGGCAAGTCCTCCCTGGTCAATCGGATCCTGGGGGAGGAGCGGGTCATCGTCTCCAACATCGCCGGCACCACCCGGGACGCCATCGACTCCCGCTTTGAGAACAGCAAGGGAAAATTCGTCTTCATTGATACCGCCGGTATGCGGAAGAAGTCCCGGGTGGAGGAGGACATCGAGCGCTACAGCGTCCTCCGGGCCACCATGGCCATCGACCGCTCCGACGTCTGCCTCATCATGATCGACGCCACCGAGGGCGTCACCGAGCAGGACACCAAGGTGGCGGGCCTTGCCCACGAGGCGGGGAAGGCCTCCATTATCGTGGTGAACAAGTGGGATCTGGTGGAGAAGGACGGCAAGACCATGGATCGCATGACGGAGGAGGTCCGCCAGGGCCTCGCTTACATGACCTACGCCCCCGTCGTCTTCATCTCCGCGCTCACGGGCCAGCGGGTGGACAAGCTCTTTGACCTCATTGTGGCTGTCAGCAACCAGGCATCCATGCGCGTCACCACGGGAATGCTGAATACCGTTCTCTCCGACGCGCAGACCCGGGTCCAGCCCCCCACAGACAAGGGCCGCCGCCTGAAGATCTACTATATGACCCAGGTGGGCATCCGTCCGCCCCACTTCGTCATCTTCTGCAACGACGCGCGGCTTTTCCATTTTTCCTACCAGCGGTATCTGGAGAACTGCCTGCGCTCCGCCTTCAACCTGACGGGAACGCCCATTATTCTTTCCATCCGCCAGAAGAAGGACAAGGAGGAGGTGTGAAGCCATGCTGGGATCTGCTCTTCGGCTGACGGCCGAGGCCAGTACCCCCGCCCTGGGGACGCTGCTGGCGGCGTCCCCCATGAAGGCTCTGGGTATTGCCCTGGCCTCGGCGGTGATCGCCTACTTCTGCGGCTGCCTTAACGGGGCCATCCTCACCTCCAAGCTTTTCTACCATGAGGATGTCCGGCACCACGGAAGCGGCAATGCCGGTCTCACCAATTTCTACCGCTGCTACGGCGCCCGCTACGCTCCCCTCGTGATCCTCTGCGACATGCTGAAGGCGGTGGCGGCAGTCCTTGTGGGCCGGGGCCTCTTTGCCCAGATGGGCTTCCCCCTGCTGGGGGAGTATTTCGCCGCTCTCTTCTGCGTCATCGGCCATATGTTCCCGGTGACGGCCCAGTGCAAGGGCGGCAAGGGCATCCTCTGCAGCGGTACGCTGCTTCTGCTTCTGGACTGGCGCATCGCCCTGGTGGGCTGGGGACTCTTTCTGCTGCTCTGGCTCACCACCCGCTATGTGTCCCTGGGGTCCGTGGCGGCGGCGGTTTCCTTCCCCATCAGCACCTTTTTCTGCTTCCGGACGCCGTCCCTCACCGTCCTCTCCCTGCTGATCGCGGGCCTTGTGCTCTGGGCCCACCGGGGCAACATCGTCCGCCTGCTCCAGGGGAAGGAGAGCAAGTTCCGCTGGCACGGGAAGGAGGAGAAGGCATGAAGGCAATGGTTCTCGGCAGCGGCGGCTGGGGCACCGCCCTGGCGCTGCTGCTCTGCGACAACGGCCACGCCGTCACCCTCTGGTCGCACGACCCCAAAAAGGCGGAGACCATGTGCGCGGCCCGGGAAAACCCCCTGCTCCCCGGCGTCTCCCTGCCGGAGACGCTGGCGGTCGTCAGTGACATCGCCCTCACGGCGGAGGCGGACATGGTGGTCTTCGCCACCCCCTCCTTCGCCCTGCGGGAGACAGCCCGGAAGGCCGCGCCCTACCTCCATTCGACCCAGACCCTGGTCTCCGTCACCAAGGGCATCGAGCGGGACACTAACCTCCGCATGAGCGAGATTCTGCGGCAGGAGACGGGAGATCGCTGTAAAGTGGTATCCCTTTCCGGCCCTTCCCACGCCGAGGAGGTGGGCCGCCGCCTGCCCACGGGCTGCGTGGCCGCCTGCCCGGATGAGGCCGCCGCCTGCCGGGTGCAGGACGCCTTCATGAACGGCGTTTTCCGGGTCTACACCAGCCCGGACATCGTGGGTGTGGAGCTCTCCGCCGCCCTGAAGAACGTCATCGCCCTGGGCTGCGGCATCAGTGACGGCATGGGCTTCCAGGACAACACCAAGGCCCTCCTCATGACCCGGGCCATGGCGGAGATCGCCCGCCTGGGGGAGAAGCTGGGGGGCGACCGCCTGACCTTCGGCGGCCTCGCCGGGATGGGGGACCTCATCGTCACCTGCACCTCCATGCACTCCCGGAACCGCCGGGCCGGCATCCTTATCGGCCAGGGC
>CAKTSC010000222.1 GCA_934597465.1 uncultured Dysosmobacter sp. | reverse complement strand
CTGCGGCAAGCCCGTCTGCACGGACGAGACCATCGCCGCCGTCTCCAAGCTCTTCGGTGAGAAGGGCTCCAACGCCTGGTTTGAGCTGGACGCCGCCGACATCCTCCCGGAAGGTTTCGCCTGCCCCCACTGCGGCGGCAAGAGCGGCTTTGAGAAGGAGACCGACACCCTGGACGGCTGGTTTGACTCCGGCTCCACCCACTTCGCCTCCATGAAGAAGGATCAGGGCTTCTGGCCCGCCGATATGTACCTGGAGGGCCTCGATCAGTACCGGGGCTGGTTCCAGAGCAGCCTCCTCACCGCCGTGGGCGCCTTCGGCAACGGCGCTCCCTTCCGGGAGTGCGTCACCCACGGCTGGACCGTGGACGGCGAGGGCAAGGCCATGCACAAGAGCCTCGGCAACGGCGTGGACCCCGCCGAGGTCTTTGAGAAGTACGGCGCCGACATCCTGCGCCTCTGGGCCGCCAGCGCGGACTATCACGCCGACGTCCGCTGCTCCGACGCCATCTTCAAGCAGCTGGCCCAGAACTACCTGAAGTTCCGCAACACCGCCCGCTACTGCCTGGGCAATCTGGACGGCTTCGACCCCAACCATCTGGTCTCCCCGGAGGAGATGCTGGAGCTTGACCGCTGGGCCGTGACCCGCCTCAATGCCCTCATGGAAAAGTGCGCCAAGGCCTATGACGACTATGAGTTCCTGGTGATCACCCACGCCGTCAACGACTTCTGCGTGGTGGAGCTCTCCAACTTCTACCTGGACATCATCAAGGATCGTCTCTACTGCGAGGAGCGGGACGGCCTCGCCCGCCGCAGCGCCCAGACCGCCCTCTACCTGATCCTGGACAGCATGACCAAGCTCATGGCCCCCATCCTCTGCTTCACCGGCGACGAGATCTGGCTGGCCATGCCCCACAAGGACGGCGACGATACCCGCAACGTCCTCTTCAACGACATGAACTCCCCCTTCACCGCCTACGCCCTCACCGAGGAGCAGATGGCCAAGTGGGAGAAGATCATCACCGTCCGTACCGCCGTCAACGGCGTGCTGGAGACCGCCCGCGCCGAGAAGAAGATCGGCAAGAGCCTGGAAGCCGACGTGGCCCTCACCGTCCCCGCCGAGGATGCCTTCCTGGCCGAGATGGACGGCGGGGAGCTGGCCGACCTCCTCATCGTCTCCCAGGTGGAGGTCACCGTGGGCGACGCCCTGGCCGTCTCCGTGAAGGAGGCCGAGGGCGCCAAGTGCCCCCGCTGCTGGAAGCACAGCACGAAGGCCGACGAAAACAGCCTCTGCCCGAGATGCGCCGCCGTGGTGGCGAAGCTCCCGGAGCTGGCGTAAATCCCCAACAAAAAAGGAAGGTGCCGTCGGCACCTTCCTTTTTTGTTATGGGCCGTAATACCGAAGCGGCCGTTTTCTGGGGATACTGTCCGGGGGTGGTTGGTAGCCGAGGGAGCAGGGGATGACCTGCGGCATCTGGGGATGTATTCTTTTCAAATCAAAAGAATACACCCCCAGACCCCCGAAGAAAGATTCTGGGAGGGATGGCGTCGTCACAAGCTCTATATCCCTCGCCGCTGCCCAGAGGGCACCGGCTCACTCATTCCGCTGTTCCTCCTTTTCCCACCGCAAAACTTTGCGGTGGGAGCCCTGTAATTTCCCTCCCAGGCCCTCCTTGAAACGACCAAAGGAAGGGCCTGCGGGCCCTTCCTTTGGAAACCATCCCGGAGTGGGACGGGGGAACGGTTTTTTTGGGGGGAGACGGGAAAATCATTTGGGGCTTTCGGTAGGACGGTAGGGGGCGGGCTTTGTCCCGCCCCGGGGCAGGGGTTTTGCGTGGGACGGGTTTCCGTGCGGACGCTTCGCTGCGCACGGGGCATGAAATTGGAATCCCATCAACCAACGATTCGAAATTTGTTATACCCTCTGCTGCTCTTTCCGCGCCGCTCGCTTCGCTGGCGCTGGCGGGGTGGGTGCGGGGGATGGTGCTTCTACCCTTTTATCTTCTGTCATTGCGAGGAGCGAGAAGCGACGCGGCAATCCGTTCTTTTTGATGGCGTTTTGGCTGCGGGGAGCCTGTAGGGGCGGCCACATAGGGCCGCCCCTTACGGGGTTATTGGGAGGGGTAGCAAGTCCGGAGGGAACGGGCGGGGACGGAGCCCCGCCCCTACACGGCGGAAGTTTCTGCGGCGGGCCGATTGGGGCATCGGCCCCTACGGGGTGCGAAGGACAGGGCGTCGGGGACGCCGCCCTCTCAGTCCCCGCCGAACTCCCGCCGGAATTCCTCCAGCTCCTCGGCGTCCCGGTCGTCCAGGGCGTGGGTTCCGGCCCGGGACTCCATGTGGTGGGTCAGCTCGTGGGCCAGGGTCTCCCGCAGCTCCCGCCGCCAGTCGTCCTCCGTCCAGTCCTCCTGCTCCGCGAGAGCCGCGAAGGAGCCGTAATAGAGGTTGATGTAGCGCCCCAGGCAGTCGTCGCAGAACTCCCCCAGGAAGTACATCTCCCCCTCCGGGAACTCCGGATCCGGCATGGCCTCCTCCAGCAGGTTCACGCCGCCGTTGAGCTGCTCGAACAAGACCGCCGGGAAGCCCTCGGCCATCCCGTCCAGGATGTCGTTGACCTGATCGATGGATAGGATCATAAAACCTCCTTACTCCGCCGCCTGCCGCATGGAAAGGCTGATGCGCTTGCGCTTCTCGTCCACCTCCAGCACTTTCACCTTGACAACATCCCCCACCCGCACGGCCTCGGAGGGGTGCCGCAGCCGCCGGTCGCTGACCTGGGAGATGTGGACGAGACCGTCCTGGTGGACGCCGATGTCCACGAAGACGCCGAAATCGATGACATTCCGCACCGTGCCGCTGAGGAGCATGCCGGGCTTCAGATCCTTCAGCTCCAGCACGTCGGTGCGGAGAATGGGCTTTGGCAGCTCGTCCCGGACGTCCCGGCCGGGCTTCTGCAGCTCCGCCGCCACGTCCCGGAGGGTGGGCACGCCGATGCCCAGCTCCGCTGCGGCTTTCTCCTCCCCCAGGGCGGCGATGGCCGCCGGGAGGTCTGCCATCCGGGGACTGCCCACATCCGAGAGGGCGTGGCCCGTCAGGGCCAGAAGGCGCTTGGCGGCGTCGTAGCTCTCCGGATGGACGGCGCTGTTATCAAGAGGGTTTTTGCTCTCCGGCACCCGCAGGAAGCCCGCGCACTGCTCAAAGGCCTTGGGCCCCAGCTTGGGCACCTTCTTGAGCTGGGCCCGGGAGGGGAAGGGGCCGTTTTCCTCCCGGTAGGCAACGATATTTTTGGAGGTGGTGGCATTGAGTCCCGAGACCC
>CAKTSC010000221.1 GCA_934597465.1 uncultured Dysosmobacter sp. | reverse complement strand
CCCGGATGGTGGCCCGCTGGCGCTCAAACTCGCCGTTTGCGAACTTGTCCGCCCAATCCATGATGTGCCGGAGGTTCTTCTCCGGGTCCTTATAGAGGTAGTGGAAGGCCTGCTCCAGGCCCACCCGTTTCAGTGTGGTGGAAACGCTCATAGTCCCGATCCTTTCTTTCTCCGGCCTCCCGGCCGGTGTTGTCTCTCTCACGCGGACGGACACGTCCCCGGGAAAGCGTCCCCTCCCAGCTGCCGTCCGTCCCGGCGGAGCGGGCACTCCCTGGGGTTTCCCGCCGCCAGGCCGCTCTGCCCTTCGTCGTTGCCGTCATTGTAGCGGCGTCCCCGTCCTCCGGCAATAGACAACCCACCCGAAACGTCAAAAATGCGACACTTCCCCGCCCTTTGCCTACTTTCCCGCCATTTCCCCGAAAACGCAAAAAGGGACCGTCTGCCTCTGAGGCAGACGGTCCCTCTCTTTTCCTTTCCCGGCTCACTCCTCCTGCCGCTGGGCGGCCATGCCGCCAAGGTCCACGTCCCGGACCTTGGGCTTGGCGGGCGCGGCGGGTGCCGTCCCCAGGCCGAAGTCCTTCTCCGCGCTGGCGGTATCCCGGCGGAGCATGGTCTCCATCACCCGGATGTCGCTGTCCACGTTCATGGCGTCCATCTTGTAGAGCTCGTCCAGTTGGTGCTCAAAGCCCGCCACGATGGAGTCCATGGTCTTCTCGATGCGGTCCTTGGCCTGGCCCAGGTTGGCCCCCTCCACCCCGGTGGCCTCAAACTCCGCGTAGGAGTCCAGCAGCTTCTGGGTGGTGGGGAGGTAATAGTTCAGGAAGGTGTCGATGCTGCTCCGCTTCTTGGGGTCCGCCTCCACCGCCTGGAAGATCTTGGCCGTGACTTCCTCCAGCCGGTCGATCTTGGCGGAGAGCACGGGGTCTGCGATGCGGTCGTTGGCCCGGCGGATGTTCCGCAGGATGCCGGAGTAGCCCTCCTCCGCCTCCTTGGGGGGCGCGGCGGCCTCCTCGGCCTCCTCCTGGCGGCGCTGCCAGTCCTCATCCGCCTGGCTGGAGCGGAAGAAGTACCCCAGCTCCCGGTTGAGATAGGCCTTGCCCCCGAAGAATCCCTTGGAGATCATGGCCTGCAGGTCCTTGGTCACCCGCCGCTGGGAGAAACCCGTGACCCGCGCCAGCTCCTCCACGGACATGGCGGGCCGGTCCCCCATCACGGCGAGATACTGGGCGTAGCGCTTCATGCTCCGGTTCATGGCAAGGCCGCTGCCCAGCATGGCACCGCCGCCCACCAGCATCGCCAGGGCGCTGAGCAGGTCCTCCAGATAGAGGAAGAGGTCCTTGGACCAGACGATCATCTCCACCGGCTCCGCGCAGGCCACAAGACCCACCGCCGCCAGGATGGCGCCCACGATCATCAGCGTCCGGGCGGTGGATTTCTTCTGGGAAGGCGCCTTCATCACCTGGTGGACGGTCTTCTGGGCCCGGTTGGGCTGGCTTGCCTGCCGCCCCACCCGCTCGCTCGTCCGCTGGCCGGCGGTCTCCTGCAGGGGCGGAGGCGCCGCCTGCTGCTTTTTCTCCCCGCTGCCCACGCCGAAGAGCTTCAGGAACAGCAGCACCAGCGCCAGGGGCGAGAGCCCGAAGATAAAAAGCAGGATGATAAGGCCCCAGGAGATCCACCCCTCGTCCTTCTGCCGTTTCGCGCTCATTGGGACTCCCCCTTCTTGCGGAGCTTCCGCTTGTTGCCGTGCTCGTCCACGAGGTAGGTGTTGGCCAGGTGGGCGTCCAGGTTCCCCAGCACGGACTGCACATACTCCCGCCGCAGGGCCTGGTGCTCTGCCTGCTCCTCCTCCGTCAGGGACTCGCCGCTTTTCTTCCGGCGGGCCAGCTCGTTGATGCGGTCGATCTTCTCCCGTTCCATGGTTTATTCCTCCGTTCTCCTCTCAAATACCAGGTCGATGCTGTTGATGAAGCCCCCGGCCCGCTGGCTGGCGGGGACGCAGCCGGCGAAGCGCCAGCCCTCCCGCCCCCGGCGGCGGATGATGTCCTGATAGCCCTCCATGGCGAGGCCCACCCCGCCGAAGAGGCTGTATCCGCTGGCGGAGCACTCCACCGTTTCAAACTCATACTCAAGCATGGCTCTCTCCCTCCTCAGAGATACTGCCGCACGGTGACGGCGATGCGGCCCTTTTTCGTCAGGCCCCCCACCTCCGCCAGATAGAATTTCCCGAAGCCCCGGGCGGAGACCGTGTCCCCCTCCGCCAGCAGCCGGTCGGACTTGGCGCAGTCCGCCCAGTTCACCTGCACCTTGCCGCTGGAGATGAGCTCCGCTGCCTTCCCCCGGGCCATCCGGAAGCCCACGCTGACGAGAGCGTCCAGCCGCAGGGAGGAGACGGTGTCCCGTACCTCCCGGAATTTCGCCTCCGGGATGTGGAGATCGTGGCGGTCTACCTCCGAGACCCGGAGCTTCGTCCGCCCGGCGCTCTCCCAGCTGGTGAGAAGGAAATCCGCCACGGACTCATGCACCAGCACGTCCGTGCTCTCCTCCCCCACCAGGATGTCCCCGATCTTCCCCCGGACGATGCCCATGCCCATGAGCCCGCCCAGGAAGTCCCGGTGGGTCAGGGGCTTCTCCGGGCGGTACCGGGCCCGCAGGCAGCGGAGGGAGGCCCGGGCGTCCTCCCGCTCCAGCCAGTCCGGCAGGAAGAGCAGGATCTTTCGCTCCGCCCCGTCATAGCCGCCGTCGGCGGCCCAGTCTGTCTCCGAAAATCCCGCGAAGCGCAGCGCCTCGCCGCAGCGCACCTGCTCCGCCGGGGAGAGGAAGTCCGTCTCCGTGGGGGCGTTCCGCCGCCGGGCCTGCTCCGCCCGATCCAGCACATGGCCCAGCAACAGCCGTTCCTCCCCCTGGGCCCCCAGGCGATCCAGCAGCGCTCCCTTATCCATGGCGCAGCTCCTGTGTCCGGACGAGGGCGGCGTAGGCCCCGTCCCTCGCCATCAGCTCTGCGTGGCTCCCCAGCTCCACGATGCGCCCGCCCTCCACCACGGCGATGCGGTCGGCATTGCGGACGGTGGAGAGTCGGTGGGCGATGATGATGGTGGTGCGGCCGTGGGACAGCCGCTCAAAGGTGGCCTGCAGCTTGGCTTCCGTCACGCTGTCCAGGGCCGAGGTGGCCTCGTCCAGGATCAGCACCGGCGGATCCTTCAGAAAGATCCGGGCGATGGAGATCCGCTGCTTCTGCCCGCCGGAGAGCAGGGTGCCCCGCTCCCCCACGTAGGTCTCAAAGCCCTCGGGCATGGCCATGATATCGTCGTAGATCTCCGCCAGCTTCGCCGCCCGGATGAC
>CAKTSC010000220.1 GCA_934597465.1 uncultured Dysosmobacter sp. | reverse complement strand
ACGAGGCCCAGAATACCAGCCGGGAGCAGATGAAGATGTTCCTGACCCGCCTGGGCTTCGGCTCCAAGATCGTCATTACCGGCGACGTGACCCAGATCGACCTGCCGGACGGTAAGCCCTCCGGATTGCGGGAGGCCATGCGGGTGCTGCGGAACGTGGAGGGCATCGGCATCTGCGAGCTCAGCAACGCCGACGTGGTGCGCCATGTGATGGTGCAGCGCATCGTGGCGGCCTACGAGAGCTACGAAAGCGCCAGGAACGCCAAGGGAGGGAAGAAGTAATGGCGAAGCGGCATTATATCCCCATCACGGCGGACGTGCCCGGGGTCGGCGAGGGACAGCGGGCGTTCATCCGGAAGGTCATCCGGACGGCTCTCGCCGCCGAGGGGGTGGATTTCCCCTGTGAGGTGGATGTGAGCCTCACCAACGACGAGACCATCCATAAGGTCAATCAGGAGATGCGGCAGGTGGACAAGTCCACGGACGTTCTCAGCTTCCCGGCCTTCGACCTGACCCCCGGGGAGCTTCCCGGGGAGGAGGACGCCGACCCTGCCACGGGCCTTGTTCCCCTGGGGGATATGATGATCTCCCTGGAGCACGTGGCCGCCCAGGCCAAGGAGTACGGGCACTCCAACCGCCGGGAGCTTGCGTATCTGGTAGTCCATTCCGTCCTGCATCTTTTAGGTTACGACCACCTGGACGAGGGGCCCCAGAAGGCCCTGATGCGGGCGCACGAGGAGGCCGTCCTGGCCCGGCTCGGCATCACAAGGGAGTGAGGGCCCAGGCCCACTTTGCACAAGGGAACCTTTTGGGACGCGGGTTCGGCGGGGTGCGGTCACCCCGCCCTGCGGAGGGCGAGGAAACCGTCCCGGCCCCAACGGGGCCGCAAGCCGCCGGGCTTCCCCGGCACCACCCCTGCCTCCGCCGCATAGGCTGAGGGCGGAGGTGATGGGAATGGAGATGCTGCGGGATGGGGTGCTGGCGTTCCTTTCCGCCGTGGGACTCACCACCTGCGTGTGGCTGGCGGCGGGGGCCTTCCTTGACCGGGAGAAGCGCCGGAGGCCCGGCGTCCGGCTGGTGCTGCCCCTGGAGGGCGACGCCCCCGCCATGGGGGAGGACGTGCGGGAGCTGCTGCGCATCCGCCGCCAGATCCCCGGGGCGGCGCTGGTGCTGGAAGACCGGGGCCTGACGGCGGAGAGCCGGGCCCTGGCGGAATACTACTGCCGGAGATACGAGAGAGTGGAGCTGCGGGAGCCCTGAGCTCCCCGGCGAAGGAGAGGGAATGGAAGAGCTGACGACAAGGGAAGGCACGGTGCAGAGCGTGGTCTTCCAGAACGAGGAGAACGGCTACACGGTGCTGCGTCTTGTGACGGAGGAGGGGGAGCTCATCACGGTGGTGGGCTGCATCCCCTGCGCCGCGCCGGGGGAGCATCTGGGGGTCTCCGGCGTGTGGGAGACCCACCCCCAGCACGGCACCCAGCTCCGGGCGGAGGAGGTGGAGCGCCGCCTGCCGGAGGACGCCGAGGAGCTCATCAGCTACCTGGGCTCCGGCGTCTGCAAGGGATTGGGCCCCGCCACCGCCCGGCGTCTCGTGGAGCGCTTCGGAACGGAGACGGCGGAGGTCATCTCCTCCCAGCCGGAAAAGCTCAGTCTCATCAAGGGCATCACGGCCCGGCGGGCCATGGAGATCTCCGAGAGCTTCCGCCGCCACATGGGCCTGCGCCGCCTGATGGCCTTCCTGGCCCAGTACGGCCTTCCGCCGGTGCTGGCCATCCGGCTGCGGCAGATCTATGGGGACGGGGCTCTCGAAGCCATCCGGCGGGATCCCTACCTCCTCAGCGCCGACGCCGGGGGCCTGCCCTTCGCCGCGGCGGACGAGATCGCCATGAGCATGGGCTTCTCCGCCCGGAGCCCGGAGCGGCTGCGCTCCGCCCTGCTCTTTGAGCTGAGCCACAACGAGGGCAACGGCCACGTCTTCCTGCCCCGCCCCAAGCTGCTGGCGGCCACCGCCCAGCTCCTGGGGGAGGAGGACGGCGTGGAGGAGGCCCTGGACACCCTCATCGAGGAGGGGACGATCGTCTCCGAGACCGTGGCCAATGTGGAGGCCTGCTACCTCCTCCGCCTCCACGAGGCGGAGGACTACGCCTGCCGGAAGCTCCTGAACCTCCTCTCCGCCACGGCGGATGTCAGCTCCCGGGCGGGGAAGACCGTGGACGAGATCGAAACGAGCCAGGGCATCACCTACGCCCCCCTCCAGCGGAAAGCCGTGGAGCTGGCGGCGGAGCACGGGGTGCTGATCCTCACCGGCGGCCCCGGCACCGGCAAGACCACCACCGTCCGGGGCATCGTGTCCCTCTTCGAGCGGATGGGCCTTGCCATCGTGCTGGCGGCCCCCACGGGCCGAGCCGCCCAGCGGCTGGGGGAGCTGACGGGCCGGGAGGCCCAGACCGTCCACCGCTTGCTCGGCATGAGCTGGAACGAGGCCACCCACGAGGTGACCTTCACCAAGGGCGAGAAGGAGCCCCTGGAGGCGGACGCCGTCATCGTGGATGAGATGAGCATGGTGGATCTGCCCCTCTTCGCGGCGCTGCTGCGGGCCCTGCGCCCCGGCACCCGCCTTGTGATGGTGGGGGACGCCGACCAGCTGCCCTCCGTGGGGGCGGGGAACGTCTTCTCCGACCTCATCCGCTCCGGGAAGGTGGAGACGGTCTTCCTGCGGGAGGTCTTCCGCCAGGCGGAGCGCTCCGCCATCATCCGCAACGCCCACGCCGTCAACGCCGGGGAACCGCCCCGGCTGCAGAACGACCAGGGGGACTTCTACTTCCTCTGCCGCCGGGACGCCCAGCGGGCGGTCTCCACGGTGGTGGAGCTGTGCAAGGCACGCCTCCCCGAGAAGATGGGCGTCCCCGTGGGGGAGATCCAGGTGCTGACCCCCACCCGCCGGGGCCCCGCCGGGACAGAGAACCTCAACCGCCTTTTGCAGGAGGCCCTGAACCCTGCGCAGCCCGGCCGGCCGGAGATCCGCTGGGGGGAGCGGGTCTTCCGCCCAGGCGACCGGGTGATGCAGACCCGGAACGACTACGACATCCTCTGGGAGAGGGAGGACGGTACCGTGGGCAGCGGGGTCTTCAACGGGGACGTGGGCCGCATCCAGGCCATCGACCCGGCGGGGGAGTGGCTGGCCATCGTCTACGAAGACCGCAAGGCCCTCTACTCCCAGGAAATGCTCTCGGAGATCGACCTGGCCTACGCCCAGACGGTACATAAGGCCCAGGGCAGCGAGTACCGCTGCGTGGTGCTCTGCACCATGCCCTCGGCCCCGGGGCTCATGGTGCGGGGCGTGCTCTACACCGCCCTGACGAGAGC
>CAKTSC010000219.1 GCA_934597465.1 uncultured Dysosmobacter sp. | reverse complement strand
CCGTGGAGACCCACCCCGCCTATCAGGGCAAGGGCCCGGTTTTGAACATCGTGGCCATCGGCCCCTGCGAAAAGCCTGCCCAGGAGGTCGTCACCTTCTGATCACAATCTGACCGCCTACGGGAGCGGAGACCTCCGCCGGGGAAGCCCCGGCGGGGAGCCCCGCTCCCGCTTTCTTCTATCCCAAACAAGGAGGTCCTGCCATGGAAAGCAAGCTCATTCACCGCAAGTGGTTCCTCTACCTGACGGAGTTCTTCGCCGGCATGTCCGTCATGGCGGTGGAGCTGGGGGCCAGCCGCCTGATGGCCCCCTACTTCAGCTCCTCCCAGATCGTCTGGACCGTCATCATCGGCGTCATCATGATCGCCATGGCCATCGGCAACGTCTGGGGCGGCAAGCTGGCGGACCAGGCCAAGTCCCCGGACCGGCTCTACCGCCGCCTGATCCTCGCCGCCATCTGGATCGCCCTGATCCCCTTCGCCGGCCGCTGGCTCATCGGCGGCGTCAGCCTGCTTCTCGCCGCCTTCGTCACCAAGAACTTCCTGGTCTGGGCGGCCCTGGCCGCCTGCCTCCTGATCTTCGCCTTCCCCTGCGTCCTCCTCGGCACGGTGACGCCCTCCCTCACCCGCTTCACCGTGGACAACCTGGACGACACCGGCAAGACCGTGGGCCGCCTCAACGCCCTCAACACCATCGGCAGCATCCTCGGCACCTTCCTCCCCACCTTCGTCACCATCCCGGCGGTGGGCACGGCGGCCACCTTCCTGCTCTTCGCGGGTGTCCTCGCCGCCATCGGCATCGCCTACTTCGTGGCGGAGCGGAGGAAGACCGTTCCCGGCATCGTCTCCGTCCTCCTGATCGTGGGCCTCACCTTCGCCCTGCCCACCTACAGCTTCGCCTTCTGGGAGAAGGACATCACCCTGGAGGATGAGTCCATCTATAACTACCTCCAGGTGAAGGAGAGCCGCACCCGCACCGTCCTCTCCACCAACGTCCTCTTCGGCGTCCAGTCCATCCAGATGAAGAGCGCCGCCCTCACCGGTATGTACTATGACTACGCCCTGGCCGCCCCCTGCATGGCGGGGATGGACGGCAGGGACAGCTCCGACCGCTCCGTCATGATCCTGGGCATGGGCTCCGGCACCTACGCCAGCTACTGTGACCGCTACTTCCCCGGCGCCGCCATCCAGGGCGCGGAGATCGACGGCAAGATCGCGGACATCGCCCGGGAATACTTCGGCCTGCCCGAGACCGTCCAGGTGGCGGTGGAGGACGGCCGGGCCTACCTCGCCGCCAGCGACCAGCTCTTTGACGTCATCATGGTGGACGCCTACCAGGACATCACCATCCCCTTCCAGCTCTCCAGCCAGGAGTTCTTCCAGGAAGTCCAGCGCCACCTGAAGCCCGGCGGCGTCATGGTGGTGAACCTGAACATGACCTCGGCGGAGAACGGCTCCATCAACCAGTACCTCTGCGACACCATGGCCAGCGTCTTCGCCCACACCCTCACCGTTCCCGTCCCCGGCAACACCAATACCGAGGTCTTCTGTACGGATTCCGACGACTGGCAGGCGACCCTGAACGCCAGCATTGCCCGCCTGACGGACGCCGACTACGCCGCCATGATGCGAACCGTCTCCGGAAAGCTCACGGAGTACGAAGGCGGAACCTGCATCCTGACGGACGACAAGGCCCCCGTGGAAGTCCTGGGTATGCGCGTCCTGGACGAGCTCATCGAGGGCGAGCTCAGCTACTACCGCAACGAGGTCAAAACCAACGGCCTCCTGAGCCTCATCTCCTGAAAACAGCGCCGCTCCCGGTGGGAGCGGCGTTCTCTATATCTCCTCCACCGTGACCTCCGGCTCCCCGCCGGACAAGACCTCGTAGAGCTGATCCTCCGTCACGAAGAGGTAGTGGGTCAGTCCCGGCATGGGGCCGAAGCTCCCGCAGCGGTTGCTCTCCTCCAGCCAGCGGAGGTAGTCGGAATCCCGCAGCCGGAAGACCGGACAGCACCCCGGCGGCACCAGTCCCGCGTCGATCCAGCGGCAGATGACGCCGTCGATCTCGGCGCTTCCCGCGAGATCCAGCACCTGCAGCGCCCGGAAGTCCGAAAACGTCACCGTGTAGCGGTGCGCCGCCCGGTATCCACCGTCCGGCCCGGGACGCTCTGCGTCCACAAAGCGCAGCTCCAGCCGTTTCCCCACAAGATACCGGACTTCCACACCGTCCAGCCGCCGGGCGTAATCCCGCAGGCTCCCGTCCATGCACCAAAGCGCCACCCTCTCCGCCATTCCATCCCCTCCTTTCCCAAAAGTCTACCAGCTCCTCCAAAAATAGTCAACGCTCCCCAATTCCTTATTCTCAATTTTCCATTCCCCATTCTCAATTTTTACTCCCGTCTCCCAGACCTCCCCCGCTTCCCCGCTCCCAATGTCATACCAGAAGTACCCCGCTCTCCCTCCGGCCGCCGCGAAGTGCAGCAGCAGAGCCCGTCCGTCCTCGCTCCACTGGAGGAACTGATACTCCACCCGTTCCCCCGACGTCTCCCGCCGGGAAGCCGTCCAGGCAGGCCGTCAGATTCCGGCAGACGCCCTGCTCCCGGAGATAGAGCTCCAGCCACGCCTCCCCGCCCTGGCGGAAGGCCAGAAGGAACGCCTTCCCGTCCGGCGACCACCAGAGACCCTGATAGTCCTCCCCGCCGGGATAGCTCACCAGCACGCTGGGGCTCCACGCCCCCCTCTCCCACAGCTGGAAAGACACCGCCTCCTCCCGGGAGAAGCCCAGGGGCCCCGCCAGCGCCCGGTCATAGACCCGGATCACCGCGTCCCCCGCCGGGGACGGGCAGATCCCGCAGGAGAAATAAGCCGCTGCGCCAGAGCCCCAGTCCCGCCGCCAGCAGGAGCAGGAGCAGCGCCGCCAGATACCGCCGCCGCTGGGTGTGCGTCCGCCGCCGCAGTTCCCGGCGAGCGTAGGCCAGCAGCTCCCGTAGCCCCTCCGCGATCAGGGCCCCGGTATCCCTGGCGTTGGTACTCTCCATCCGTGCCTCCCTCTGCCGCCCGGCAAGGGCGGCTGATTTTTTCCCCATCGTAGCACAGTTCCCCCCCAAATGCACCCTACCTCCGGTATACCCTGCCAATTTTCGCTCCGTTCCGTAGAATTTCGCCCCAAAATTCCCCTCCGTATTGAGCCAACCACCCCCGCCCCACCCACTCTCACCTCCTCGCACCCACTCCCCCCACCACCTCATTTTCCATTCTCAATTCTCAATTTCCCCGCCCCAACAGAACCGTAGGGGCGGGGCTCCGCCCCCCCCCGCCCCCAGCAGCCCAAAACCAAACCCCCCCCCCCCCCCCCCCCCCCCCCCCCCC
>CAKTSC010000218.1 GCA_934597465.1 uncultured Dysosmobacter sp. | reverse complement strand
CTTGCCCAGTACTTCCCGGAGCTGGACTTCTCCTCCGCCCTCACGGTGAAGGAGGGGGACGAGCTCTCCCTGGGCAGTCACGTGCTGCACTTCGTCTCCGCCCCCATGGTGCACTGGCCGGAGGTCATGATGAGCTACGAGAGCACGGAGAAGATCCTCTTCAGCGCGGACGCCTTCGGCAAGTTCGGCGCCCTGGACGCCCAGGAGGACTGGGACTGCGAGGCCCGGCGCTACTACTTCAACATCGTGGGCAAATACGGCACCCAGGTGCAGACCGTTCTCAAGAAGGCCGCCGGGCTGGAGATCCAGACCATCTGCCCCCTCCACGGCCCCATCCTGACGGAGACCATCCCCCATGTCCTGGGCCTCTACCAGACCTGGAGCAGCTACGGCGTGGAGAGTGAGGGCGTTTTCATCGCCTACGCAACCCTCCACGGCAACACCGGCGCGGCGGCGGAGAAACTGGCGGACATCCTGCGCACCAAGGGCTGTCCCAAGGTGACGGTGACGGATCTGGCCCGTTGCGACATGGCCGAGGCCCTGGAGGACGCCTTCCGCTACGGCAGGATCGTCCTGGCAGCCTCCACCTATAACGCCGGGATCATGCCCTTCATGGAGGATTTCCTCCACCATCTCAAGGCCAAGAACTACCAGAACCGCACCGTGGGTCTGATGGAGAACGGCTCCTGGGCCCCCTTCGCCGTGAAGGGGATGACGGACATCCTCTCCACCATGAAAAACCTCACCATCCTCCCCGAGACCGTGACCCTCCGGGGCCCCATGAAGGAGAGCGACCTGCCCGCCATGGAAGCCCTCGCTGACGCTCTCCTCTGAATGAAAGAAAAGCTGTGCTTTTCTTTGCATTCAGAGGAATTGGCCCCGCGCCGCCGCCCGTTGGGCGGCGGCGCGATGGCATGCGCACTTCGCTTGGGTGTGGACGAAGGCCCGCCCCATCGGGGCGGGCCTTCGTCCACACGCCGCTGCGTGAGAGGGATTTTTCGCCGCGTACAGAAGGTGAATTGCCCCGCAGGGGCAAGAGAAGCCGCCCTGGGGCGCGCCGCGGCGAGGAATGATTTAAATTCTTTCCGCCTGGCGGCGGAAACCAAAGGAGGGAACCTCCTTTGGGATCCTCCCGGGATGCGGCGACGATTTTCGGCAGAAATGACCAGATTTTTCTTGCAAAGGGGAAAGCTTCCTGTCATAATGGACATCAGAGAATCGCAGCGAGAACCGGATACTTGACAGGGAGGTTTTTTCAGCATGGGTAAATTTGTCATCCGCAAAACCGCCACCGGCATCAAGTTCGACCTGAAGGCCGCCAACGGCGAGGTCATCGCCACGTCGGAGGTCTACAATTCCGAGGAGGCCTGCCGCAGCGGCATCGCCAGCGTCCAGAAGAACGCCCCCATCGCGGCGGTGGAGGATCAGACCGCCAAGAGCTTCACCCCGGAGAAGCACCCCAAGTTCGAGGTGTACCTGGACAAGGGCGGGGAGTACCGCTTCCGCCTGAAGGCTACCAACGGCCAGATCATCGCCGTGTCGGAGGGCTACAAGGCCATGGCCGGCTGCCGCAACGGCATCGCCAGCGTGAAGAAAAACGCCCCGGATTCCCCGGTGGTCATGATCGAGGATTGACCCCGCGCCCCGGACGGCCCCGCCGCCCGGGGCGCTTTCCTGTCCCGGACGCCGTCAGCGCCGCCGGGGCTCCTTCGACCGGCCCACCAGGTAGTCCAGGGAGACATCGTAGAGGTCGGCCAGCTTGATGAGCGCCTCCACCGGAATGTTGATATCACCGCGCTCGTAGGAGGAATAGGTGCTTTGGGTCACGCCCAGGTAGCGGGCCAGCTCCACCTGCTTGCGGTCACTGTCCTCCCGCAGATCGCCGATCCGCTGAAAATACATACGATCACCCCGCGTTCAGCATATAATATTGGCCACACCGATATTGACAAATATCGGTGTGGCCAATATTATTGAGAAAAAAGGAGGGGATCGAATGAAAGGCTACACTCCCCAGAAGACCAGATCCTGCGGCGACTGCGCCCACTTCCGCCAGCACTACGTCCGGTGCGAGGACGAAGGGGAGGCCTACGCGCCCCTGAGCTACGGCCATTGCGTCTACCCTGCGCTGAAGCGCCGCCGGAGCGAGGAGACCTGCCCCCTCTGGCGCCCCCGCCCCCCAAAAACCCACTAACGCCCCCGTCCCTCGCCCTCCGCCTCCCGTTTCCCGTCCTTCGGCCCCGTCCCCCGCAGGGCCATTCTCAATTCTCAATTATCAATTCTCCATTCCCCACAGACCGGCAGGGGAGGGGAACCCCCGATTTAAGAAACTCTTAATCTCCCCTTAACGGGGAGATCCGCTCCCCGTTGCTATGCTTATCCTGACCCCGGGAGACCGGGCCGCGGCGGCTCGCCGCTATCACCGATGTCAGGAGAATGCCTATGCGTACCGTGGAGACGATCAATGCCATCATCATGGCGCTCTTCTTCCTCTGCTATTCCTATCAGTTCGTGTATCTGGCCATCGGCCTTTTCGCAAAGAAGAAAAAGACCGAGCCCCCCGCCCCCCGGCACCGGATCGCCGTGCTCATCGCCGCCCGGAACGAGGAGGCCGTCATCGGCCAGCTTCTGGACAGCGTCCACGCCCAGAATTACCCGCCGGAGCTGCTGGACGCCTATGTTGTCGCGGATAACTGCACCGACGCCACCGCCGTCATCGCCCGCGCCCACGGGGCGGAGGTCTTCGCCCGCCAGGATACCCGCCACGTGGGCAAGGGCTACGCCCTGCAGTTCCTGCTGGATCACATCCGGGAGCGGGCCCCCCGGCGCTACGACGCCTACCTGGTGCTGGACGCCGACAACATCCTGGATCCCAACTTCGTCCGGGAGATCGCGGCCGTCCACGACCAGGGCTACGGCGTCGTCACCTGCTACCGGAACTCCAAGAACTACGGCGACAACTGGATCTCCGCGGGCTATGCCCTCTGGTTCCTCCGGGAGGCCCGGTACTTAAACGGCGCCCGGATGGCGACGGGGGCCAGCTGCGCCGTCAGCGGCACCGGCTTCCTCTTCTCCGATGAGGTTTTGCGCCGCTGCGGCGGCTGGCACTTCTTCCTCCTGACGGAGGACATCGAGTTCACCATTGACAACGTGATCCGGGACGTGAAGATCGGCTACGCCGCCAACGCCGTCCTCTACGATGAGCAGCCCACCCTCTTCCGCCAGTCCTGGCGGCAGCGGATGCGCTGGTCGAAGGGCTACCTCCAGGTCTTCGGGAAGTACGGCGGCAAGCTCATCCGGGGCATCTTCCGGGGCAGCTTCTCCTGCTACGACATGGCCATGAACATCATGCCCGCCGCCATCCTGACGGGGGCCAGCGCCGTC
>CAKTSC010000217.1 GCA_934597465.1 uncultured Dysosmobacter sp. | reverse complement strand
GTGGCAGGGCTCGCTGGCGTAGGGGCAGAACTGGGTGCAGTTGCCGCACTCGTTGCACATCTTGTCCACGTGGACCACCTGGCGGCTGCCGTCACTGAGCTCGATGGACACGTTGGCCCGGTTGGGGCAGGAGTCCACGCAGTTCTCGCAGACGGTGGCGCACTGCAGGCAGCGGCTGCCCTCGCACTTCCCGGCGAAGGCCAGGATACCCTTCCGGGCGACGGCGTCGCTGGGGGTGACGTAGGCCGCGGCGGGGATCTCGTAGAGGTAGGGCTCGCCAATGACGGTCTCGGCGAAGCGGGCGGCGTCGGCAATGCCCTCCACCACCGTGGCGGGGCCCCGGTGGGCGTCGCCGGCGCAGTAGACGCCGGGGACGTTGGTCTCAAAGGCCACGCCCTTGCGGCCCATCTCGATGCCATTGGCGGCCATGAGGGCGTCGTCCACCTTCTCGCCCACGGCGGAGATCACGAGGTCGCAGGGGATGGAGAACTGCTCGCCGGACTTCACGGGGCTGCGGCGGCCGGTCTCATCGGGCTCGCCCAGGATCATCCTGTCGCAGAGGAGCATGCCGTCCGCCTGGCTCACGGGGGCGGCCAGCTCGATGAACTGGACGCCGTCGTCCATGGCAAGCTTCAGCTCGTGCTCGTCGGCGGGCATGAACTTCTTGGTGCGGCGGTAGAGGATGGCGGCCTCGGCGCCCATGCGCTTGGCAACCCGGGCGGCGTCCATGGCGGTGTTGCCCGCACCGACCACCACCACGTGGCCGCTGAGGCAGGGCTTCACCTGGGCCTTCATCTCCTTCATCCAGCCGATGACACCCCGGACGTTGCCGGGGATGCCAAGCTCCCCGGCTTTCCAGGCACCGGTGGCCATGAGGATGTGGGTGTAGCCCATGGCCTTCAGCTCGGAAACGCTGGGGGCGGGGGCGCCGCACTTCACCTCGACGCCGTACTTCTCCATGAGGGCGATGTCCTTGTCCAGGGCCTCGTCCGTGATGCGGAAGGCGGGGATCACGTGCCGGGGCACGCCGCCGAGGCTCTTTTCCCGCTCGAAAATGGTGGTCTCGATGCCCGCCCGGCCCAGGAAGTAGGCCGCCGCGATGCCGGTGGGGCCGCCGCCCACGATGGCGGCGCGCTTGCCCTCCGCCTTGGCGGGGCGCCGGATGGAGGCCATCAGGGCCGCGTAGCCGTTCTCAGCGGCCTGGAGCTTGGTATCCCGGATGTGGACGGCGTCCTCATAGAAGTTCCGGGAGCACTTGCCCTGACAGCGGTGGGCGCAGATGGTGCCGGTGAGGAAGGGCAGGGGGTTCTTCTCAGTGATGAGCTTCAGGGCCGGGCCGTAGAGGCCCTTGCGGCAGAGCTCCAGATACTCGGGGATGTCCTGCTCGATGGGGCAGCCGCCCTGGCAGGGGGCCTGGAAGCAGTCCAGCAGGGGAACGGGCTCCTCGCTCTTGCGGGAGGGCAGGGGCTTGATGGCCTTGCAGTGGTGGGGATCGGTGCGGGCGGCCATGGCGAGGCCCGAGATGGCGGCGCTGTCCGTGCCGGAGAAGGGCCGGTACTCCATGCCCTCGGTCTCCTCCACCATCTGGCGCAGGCGGTTGTATCCGCCGGGCTTCAGGATGGTGGTGGCGGCGGTGATGGGCCAGATGCCCGCGGCGAAGAGCCTGCCGCAGTTGAAGGCGTCGGCGCCGCCGGCGAAGGAGATCCGCATCTTGCCGCCGAAGGCCCGGGAGATCCGATTGCACATCTCGATGGTCAGGGGGAAGAGGCTCCGGCCGGACATATACATCTCCTGGCCGGGGAGCTCGCCCCGGGTGGTGTCCACGGGGAAGGTGTTGGAGAGCTTCAGGCCGAACTCCAGGCCCTTTTCGTCGGCCAGGGCCTGGAGGCGGTGGAACATGGGCACGGCGTCCTCCCACTGGAGGTCCTCGTTGAAGTGGTGCTCATCGAAGACGATGTAGTCATAGCCCATGCTGTCCAGTACGCTGCGGGCGGTGCGGTAGCCGAGGATGGTGGGGTTGCACTTGACGAAGGTGTGGAGGTGCTTCTCCGTCAGGAGGTAGCTCGCGATGCGCTCGATCTCATCCGGCGGGCAGCCGTGGAGGGTGGAAACGGTGACAGACCGGGACACCCGGGGGGAGATGGCGGCGATGTAGTCGCGCTCCGCCGGGAAGAGCTCCGTCAGCACGGCGAGACATTCCTGGAACTGGGCGGTCTTGCCGGCGTCCATCATGTTGTCGATGTAGGAATTGACCTTCTCGCCCTTGATGCCCTCCAGGTCATAGCCCACGCTCATGTTGAAGACGAAGCCGTCCGGGTCGCCCAGGCCGTAGACTTTACTCAGCACTTTCAGGGCGCACCAGGCCTTGATGTACTCGTCCTGGGCCTGGGGCACGGTGAGCTCGGTGGACCACTCCTGGTTGTAGCCCTCATCCGCCGCCAGGATGCAGGGGCGGGGCACACAGGCGGCCAGCTCCGCGCCGTCCATCTTCTGGACGGTCTTCACCTCGAAGAAGCGGGCGCCGGCGAAGTAGGCGGCGATGATGTTCTGGGCCAGCTGGCTGTTGGGGCCTGCGGCGGGGCCGAAGGGGGTCTCGATGCGCTCGCCGAAGATGGGCAGGGACTTGCCGGAGGCCCGGTAGCCCTTGTGGACGCCGAAGAGATCGCCGGTGGCGGCGTACTCGGTGACAGCCCAGTTCATCAGGGACGCAAAGGGGATGGGGTACATTTTCTCAGACATGGGGTTTCCTCCTTGTGTCAGTGTTGGTAGTATTCGTCCTCCGCCCAGCGGGCGGGATTCTGGTCGATGTATTGCCAAATGCGGAGGTAGTCGGCTTCATTGCGGATGATGTGGTCGTAGTAGGATCGCTGCCAGAGGGAGGTGTTGGCGGCTTTGCTGGTTAGAGTTTTAAAAGAGCGGATCAGACTGCTGAGCGGTTTCGTAGGGGTCGATGCCCACATCGACCCATTCTCAGGATCAATGGAGATGATCATGTGGATATGATTCGGCATGATGACGAATTGATCCATACCGGGAATGCGGCGCAGATATTGCTCGACGATCTGTCCATATTCTGAAAGTTCGGTGTAAGGGCCGATGTAGGCATCGGCCCCTACGACATGGCCGAGGGTCATTTGCCAATCAGTCGTACAGATCGTTACAAAAAACCATCCATGGGAGTAATCATATCCTGACAGACGAAGCGACTTCCTCCGTGGCTCGGCCATCTGCTCAATACGTTCTGTGGTTCAGATCCCCCCAGAGCTTCTTGGCGGCTTCCAGGATATGTGCGTTCTCGGCCTCCTCGTCGATGCCCACCAGCTCCCGGTCCTTCATCAGCAGCTTGCCGGCGGCGATGGTGGTCTGGCACTGGCGGCCCGTCATGCCGAAGATCATGTGGCCGTC
>CAKTSC010000216.1 GCA_934597465.1 uncultured Dysosmobacter sp. | reverse complement strand
GCCTGGCCGAAGCGGCCCAGCAGGGAGCCCACGAGATAGTAGGAGGCCCGGATCTTCCGCGCCAGATCATAGGAGGTGCGGGTGCAGGTGATATGGCGGCTGTCGATCTCCACCGTGTGGGCGTTGAGGAGGCGGATATGGGCTCCCAGCTCCTCCAGGATCTTGAGGCTCAGGGTCACGTCCGAGATCATGGGAACGTTCTCGATGCGGCAGACGCCGTCCACCATCAGGGCGGCGGGAATGATGGCCACGGCGGCGTTCTTGGCGCCGCTGATGGTGACCTCGCCGAAAAGCGGCTTGCCGCCGCGTACCAGATACTCTCTTGTCAAAGTCCGGACCTCTCTTCTTTTCAGAAAGAAACTTCTTTTGTGGGCGGAGCGGCGGCGGGGCGGGCGCCCGACTGCGGGACGCGCCGCGGCATCGCCTACCAGACCATCCGCGCGTTTTCCAGGCACAGTTTTCCCCCGCATCGCCGCCTTCATGCGGAGCTGTGGGGGAAAACCGATGATTTCGTAATCAGCATAGCATAAAGCCCCGGGAAAAGCAAACGTTTTTCGCCTGGCTCAAAAAAATTGGAAGGGAAGTCAGCCCCGGCTGACGCTGCCGTCGCCGCAGCTGACAAGGTAATCCCCAGAGTCCGTGGCGATGCGCCAGGCGGGGGAGAGGGTCATGGGGGCCGAGGCGGTGGACTGCAGCACGTAGGAGAGCTGCACTTCCGTGACGGCGGAGATCACCGCGCCGCTCTCTCGGCGGAAGTCCAGGAAGCGGACGAGGGCGGTGGCGGCGCTCATGGCGGGGCCCTCCGTCCGGCTGAGGTAGGCGGAGGGCAGGCAGCTTCCCTCCGCCAGGAAGGTGCTCCCCCGCAGGGTAAAGAGGGCCCCGGCCCCGGACACCGGAAAGCCCTCATAGCGCTGGGCGGCGCTGCCGCTGCCGGAGAGCAGGGTGGGGGTCTCAAAGCCCGCCGCCCGGGCGAAGGCCCGGGCCAGCCGCTCCGCCTGATCCACGGAGCTGCTCTCCCCGTCGGGGAGCCGCAGGGTCACGGAGAAGCCGCCCCCCGTCCGGAAGGTGGCCTGGCCGGAGGCGCCCTGGTAAACCACGATGCCGCCGCCCTGGCCGGCGGCGGTGACGCCCGTCCCCAGGATGGCTTCCGCCATGGCCAGCTCCCGCTGGCTGTCCCGCTCCAGCGTCACCACTGGGGGCGGGGTCTCAGAGGGGATATCCTCCGGCAGGGCGCAGCCCTCGGCCTCGAAGCGGAGCCGCAGCTCCGAGAGGAGGGCGGCTTCCGCCGCCCGGCCCTGGGCGATGCGCAGGCCCACGGAGGCCGCCAGGGCCAGGTTCATCAGCAGCAGGATGAGAAGGATGATGTTTTTCAGCCGGGAGCGCTCCATCCGCGCCCTCCTTTCCGAGGGATCATTCCGCCAGCCAACCGGCGGAGAGGGTCTCGCCCCCGCCGTCCAGATAGCCGATGACCAGCTCCGCCCCGGCGCAGCGCCGGGCGATGGCCAGGGCCTGGGTCAGTGGCAGCAGGGGGGAGGCTTCCTCCGTCACGGTGTAGCGGCGGAGGGGCAGCTCCAGCTCCGTCACCTCCGTGCCCCGGAGGGTCAGGGAGGCCATGGCGGCCCCGCTGCCAGAGCGGATGGGGTAGCCTCCCGCGTGGTAGTCAAAGAGAAGACGCCAGCCGTCCAGGGTGGGGGAGGCCTCCCGCAGGAGGAGGCCCGTGCCGCTGCCGCAGCTTTGCAGCAGCAGCGTCAGGAAGCGGCCCCCGGCCTCCACCGCCTCCCCGGCGGTGAAGCTTGCCTGGCCGGAGAGGGAAATGCCCGTCCCGCTGCTCTCGTAGCGGACGACGGCCCCGGGCTGCAGCCGCAGGGTGCTCTCCCCCTCCAGGATCACCTGGGTGCCGTCGGACTCGGCGTAGCGGCTGTTGGTGCGGGGGTTGAAGCCCAGCAGGCTCCAGAGGGTGCTTTCCGCGGTGCAGGAGGCGGCGCTGAGCTGTGGGACGGAGAGGGCCTCGTCCCCCGGCAGCAGGGAGAGGGGATTCAGCCCCTCCGCCTGGGAGAGCTGGGCGGCGAAGGAGACGCCGGAGAGCTGGCAGTCGTTGACGAGGGCGCTGAGATCCTCCCCGGAGACCCGGGTCTCGTAGCGGGAGTACGCGCCCTCCGTGCCGCAGTAGAGGATGACGCCGTCCTCCTCCAGGGAGAGCAGCAGGCGGCGGACGGTGCTCAGCCCCTGGGGAACCTCACAGTTCAGGTGCCGCCCCAGCAGGGAGGCCGGCAGGGGGGCCAGGAAATCGTAGTAGGCGGCGCTGCCGCCCCGGAGGGCGGAGAGGAGCTCCTCCCGGGAGGCGGCCTGCCGCCGGGAGGCGGAGCCCAAAGCCTCCCGCAGAAGGGCCCCGGCGGCGGAGAAGTCCTCATCCGCCGTGGTCATGCCCAGGCCGCCGTAGGCGGCGTAGGGCCCGGCCACGGCGAAGCGCAGGGGCAGGGAGGCGATCTCCGCCGTGGCGGTGTCGCTGACGGGGGCGGCGGGGGTGGAGAAGAGGGAGCTCAGGGCGCCGTTCCCCTGGGAGAGGTGGCGGCTTTCCCAGAAGAGCAGGGCCGCCGTGACGGAGAGCAGCACGATGAGGAGATTCTGGAGCTTATTCCTGATGGCGCGGGACATCCGATCCCTCCCTTCCGCCCCGGCGGGGCGCGGTTTTTCCGGAAAGTGCTGTCAAGGGGATGGCCTTGCGGGGGCCCGGCGTCAGGGGGTCTGGCCGGGGTCGATGGGCAGCACCAGGCGGATGGTGGTGCCCTTCCCCTCCTGGGGGACTAAGCGGATGGTGCCGTGGTGGCGCTCCACGATCTCCCGGGCGATGGAGAGGCCCAGGCCCGTGCCGCCGGATTCCCGGGAGCGGGCCTTGTCCACCCGGTAGAAGCGGTCGAAGATCCGGTCACGATCCTTCTCCGGGATGCCGATGCCGTCGTCCGTCACCTCCACCCAGACGCTGCGGTCGCTGCGGCCGCCGGTGACGGCGATGTGGCCGCCGTCGGGGGTGTATTTGATGGCGTTGCCCAGGACGTTGGTGACCACCTGCTCCAGCCGCTGGCGGTCGCCCCGGATCTCCGGCATGTCCTCCGGCAGGGTGCAGGTGAGGGTGTGGCCGCGGCGGCGGGCCTCCATGGCGTTGGCCCGGCAGACGCCCTCCACGCTCTCCCGGAAGGGGAAGGGGGCGAAGCGCATCTCGGCGTTCCCGGCGTCCAGGCGGCTGAGGGTCAGCAGATCCTGGACGATGTGGGTCATGCGGTCGGTCTCGCTGATGATGATGTCCAGGAAGCTGTCCTCCGTCTCCCGGGGAATGTCCCCCTCGGCGGAGCGGAGGGTCTCGGCGTAGCTGCGGACATTGGTGAGGGGGGTGCGCAGCTCGTGGGAGAC
>CAKTSC010000215.1 GCA_934597465.1 uncultured Dysosmobacter sp. | reverse complement strand
ACCAGAGCGAGGACGACATGCCCGCCTCCTGGGAGGACGAGAGCATCGCCCGGAGCCTTCAGCGCATGGCGGTGGAGCGGAGGGTGAAGGCCATGCTGCTCCAGTCCGCGCTGCCGCAGGAGGGATGACGGCATCCCGTCCCGGGACGGGCGCACCGCTCCGGGGCGGAGAACGGGGGACACGGCCCGCGGGCCGTGTCCCTTTTCGCGCCCGGCGGGGGATTTTCCGGGATGCCTTGCCTTTCCCGGGGGATTCCGGTATAATGGATCTCATGATACCATCCCTGCGGGCGCGCGGGGGAGGCGACAGCCTCCCGCGGCGGCGCGGCCCGCGAGACCGGAGGTGAGCGGCATGCCGAAAGCGAAATGGAATCTGAATACCACCTACATCTCGGAGCGGCTGCAGGAGAGCCTGCGGCCCATCTCCCACTGCGCCCTGACCACCGTGGTGGCCCCCATGGGCTACGGGAAGACCACGGCGGTGAACTGGTACCTGGCGGAGCGGGCCAGGACGGAGGAGATCCGCACCATCCGCGTCAGCGTGTACTCGGACAACCTGGCCATCTTCTGGCGGAGCGTGCAGGACGCCTTCGCCCGGGCGGGCTTCCCCTTCCTGCGGGACTATGCCTGCCCCACGGACGCGGCCAGCGGCGGCCTGCTGACCGACGACCTCTGCCACGAGCTGGCGGGGGTTGTGCCCTGCTACCTCTTCCTGGACGATTTCCACCTGCTGACAGACCGCCGGGCGTCCGCCTTCCTCTGCACGCTGGCAAGCCGCCTGCCGGAGAACGTGCATCTCATCGTGGCCAGCCGGGATCTCTTCCTCCCGGCGGCGGAGCTGCTGCGGCTGGGGGGACGGGTCTACCAGATCGGCACCGGCCAGCTGCGGCTCAACCACACGGAGCTGGCCGTCTATGCCCACCGCTGCGGCACGGAGCTCACCGACGAGCAGGTGGAGACCCTGCTCTATTACAGCGAGGGCTGGTTTTCGGCGGTCTACCTGAACCTGCGGATGCTCTCCGAGCGGGGGGCGCTGCCTGACCGCAGCTCGGATATCTCCGCCATGTTCACCGCCGCCATGATCGAGCCCCTTGCCCCCGGCCAGCGGGAGTTCCTGGCGGTGATGGGCCTGGCCGACGAGTTCACCGTGGAGATGGCCCGCTTTGTCACGGAGGATGCCGGCGCGGAGGAGCTTTTGACCGTGCTGACGGAGCAGAACGCCTTTGTGAAGTGCCTGCCGGACGGCGTGACTTACCGCTTCCACCACATGATGAAAGAGTGCGCCCAGCGGGCCTTCCAGACCCTGCACCCGGAGCGGCAGCGGGCCTACCGGGGCCGCTACGGCGCGTGGTACGAGGCCCGGCGGCAGTATCTCCACGCCATGGCGGCCTACCGCCTCAGCGGGGATTACGACGCCCTGCTGCGGGTGGTGCAGGAGGACGCGGGGATCCTGCTTGCCTCCCTGAAGCCGGAGAGTGTGCTGGAGGTTTTGAATCAGTGCCCGGCGGAGACCCTGAAGGCCCACCCCTTCGCCCTTCTCGTGCTGATGCGCAGTATGTTCAACTGGCGGCAGATCCCACGGATGCTGGCGCTGAAGGAGCTGCTGCTGGCCGCCATCGGCGAGCACCCGGAGCTCCCGGCGGAGGAGCGGGGGAACCTGTTGGGGGAATGCGATCTGATCCTCAGCTTCCTCTGCTACAACGACATCAGCGCCATGAGCCGCCTGCACCGCAGCGCCAGCGCCCGGATGACCCGCCCCGCCATCAGCATCCGCAAGAGCGGCGGCTGGACGTTCGGCTCCCCCTCCGTCCTCATGATGTTCTACCGGGGCCCCGGGGAGCTGGAGCGGGAGCTGGCCGAGATGGACGAGTGCATGCCCCACTACTACCGGATCACCGACGGCCACGGCCGGGGGGCGGAGCGGATCATGCGGGCGGAGGCCCTCTTCCAGCAGGGCCGCTTCACGGACGCCCACATCGCGCTGGAGGGGGCCTATGCCGCGATCCAGGGGAACGGACAGGAGAATATGGCCCTCTGCTGCGATTTCCTTCTCTGGCGGCTGTCCCTCTTCACGGAGATGGAGCTGCGCCGGAGCTTCCCGGAGCGGGAGGCGGAGCTGCTGCGGCACCACAACGCCGCCTGGCTCAACCTGCTGAACGCCGTGCGGGCCTACTACTATGCCCTGCTGGGGGAGCCGGAGCGGATCCCGGAGGTCTTCGGGGCCCACCGGCTGGAGAGCGTCAGCATCCTGGCCCCCGGGCGGCCCATGATCGGGATGATCGAAAACCAGGTGTATCTTGCCCAGGGGGCCTGGGCCAAGGTCATCGGCTGCGGCGAGGGGCTGCTGGGGCAGTGCGAGGGGCTGCACTACGCCCTGGTGGCGCTGCACCTGCGCATCCAGACGGCGGCGGCCTATGGGATGCTGGGCAAGGAGGCGGAGGCCCGGGCCCTGCTGGCCCAGGCCCTGGCGGAGGCGGAGCCGGACGGCCTCCTGATCCCCTTCGCGGAGAACTTCCCCTACCTTGCGGAGCCGCTGCGGCGGGAGGCGGCCCGGGGGACGGCCCTGGCCAGGGCCATCCTGCCCCTGGGGGAGGCGTTCCTTGCTCGGCGGCAGCGGCTGCGGAGCGGGGATGTCCGCCCGGCGGCCTTCGCCGCCCTGACGGAGCGGGAGTACGAGATCGTGGGGCTGATGGCCCGGCGTCTCAGCAACCGGGAGATCGCGGGGAAGCTCTTCCTCTCCGAGGGCAGCGTCCGCCAGTACATCAATCAGATCTACTCCAAGCTCCAGCTGGATGGGCCCCCCCGGGCCAAGCGGCAGCAGCTGCTGGCGCTGCTGGAGACAAAGACCTAACATCTTGTGAATGGTTCTTTCCCGGGATCCACTGTACAATTCTGTACAGTGGATCTTTTTTGTCCACGGTTATCCCCCGACAGACCGCAGAAAGGAGGGTTCGCAATTTGGATCGGAGATACCTCTCAGCCGTTTCCCCGCTGCCGGATCATGTCCTGCAGGTGGATTTCGTCTCCGGCAGCCGCCTGCTGCTGGATATGAAGCCGTATCTGGACAAGATGCGCTTTCGGTCGCTTTCCGACCCGCAGGTGTGGAGCAGCGCCGTGACCAACGGCATCTTTGTCCGCTTCGGCAATGTCGAGCTGAGCCACGATGAACTCCTATCCATGGCGGAGCAGGAGCATCGATCCCAATGAGAAAAGGAGGAGATCAAGCAATGAAAACCCATCGTTTCCCATGGCGCAGGGGGCTGAGCGCGTGCCTTGCCCTGCTGCTGTACCTGAGCCTGCTGCCCACGGCGGCGCTGGCGGCCCAGACCGGCAGCAGCGACAGCAGCCGCACGGTCTTCGACGCCCTGGGTTTCGACACCCGGGCCCCGGAGGGCTACGAGCAGGAGGAGGGCAT